>NZ_SOFW01000019.1:0-35554 GCF_004402315.1 Cryobacterium sp. TMT1-3 | reverse complement strand
CACCAATCATCATCGGGTCGCGGCTGCGGAAAGGATCGACGGGATCTCCCCGCGGGGCGGGCAAGTTCGTTGGCGACGTCCTCGCCACCGTGAAACGCCTCCGCAGCGCAACGGCGACCGGCGTCATGCTGCTGCGCGCCGATAGCGCGTTCTATGGCCACGCGGTCGCCGCCGCCGCGCACCGCGCTGGAGCAAAAGTATCCATCACCGCTCGGATGGACCCCGCCGTCAAGCGGGCCATCGCCACGATCCGCAACGACCAGTGGACCACGATCAACTACACCGACGCGATCCGAGACGCGGACACCGGTGCCTGGATCTCGTCCGCCGAGGTCGCCGAAGTGACCTTCACCGCGTTCAGTTCACGCAAGAAATCCGAACGCATCACGGGCCGCCTGGTCGTGCGACGGATCCCCGAACTGAACCAGAAAGCGAGCGAAGGACAACCGACCCTCTTCGACACGCACCGCTTTCACGCGTTCTTCACGACCAGCGATCTGGACACCGTCACGGCCGATCAGACCCATCGCCAGCATGCGATCATCGAGCAAATTAATGCCGATCTCAAGGACAGCGCGTTGGCCCATCTGCCCTCCGGTGTCTTCACGGCCAACGCGGCCTGGCTCGTGCTGGCCACGATCGCGTTCAACCTCTCCCGCGCCGTTGGTTCACTCGCCGGCACCGATCTTGGCAAAGCGCGCAGCGGCACCATCCGCCGCAAACTCATCAACATCCCCGCCCGAATCTCCACCTCAGCCCGGAAAATTCGTCTGCATCTGCCGGCCAGCTGGCCATGGGAAACCGGCTGGACAGCCGCATTCGCAGCGGCCTGCGGCCCGCCGCAGACCGTCCCCACCTGACCACCAGCCCCACGGCACCGAAGATCACGGAACANGTCCCCACCTGACCACCAGCCCCACGGCACCGAAGATCACGGAACACCATCGGCAGCAAGGCCGACAACTTCGCCGCGCCCACCACCAAAACACCGCTCAGAATTCAGCGACCACGCTCACTCACGGCGGACCGGTGGATCGAGGCTTAGGCACGCGGTCGATATCGGCTACCAGGTACCAACGGCCGGACTTCGCTAGAAGACCGTACGGGTCAACGGCNTCGGCAGCAAGGCCGACAACTTCGCCGCGCCCACCACCAAAACACCGCTCAGAATTCAGCGACCACGCTCACTCACGGCGGACCGGTGGATCGAGGCTTATCCAATGCGCTTCGGACGGTCACCGACTTGACGACGCCCGACTGTCGCGGACTGGAGAGCGGCGAGCGTCAACGACGACGCTTGGCTACGCTACTGGCGATGCGCCTGCCCAACGGCGGGCACTAGCGACCAAGCGTGCCACGTTCCGATCCGCCGTTTCCGCGCTTCGCCGATCGGCGCGGCGAAGCCAGGCCAGCTGTCGATCGTGCGAGCATTTGAGCAACGTCGTAATCGACCAACTCACTACCACGGGAGATACTCACCTTATCGACTTCGGTGACGCGCTGCGCGCCCTCATGAGGGGTGCGGAATCGTCGGTAGCGCAAGACATCAGGCGACACTGGGCAAGGCGCTCGGCGACGACGTCAGGTCGTGAACGGCCATCCGGACCGTCAAAGACGTCGCGGGCATACTCACTCGGTACCCAACGTCCCCCAAGACCATCACCTGTCGCTAGCGCAACCTCATAGGACCGGTGCGCATACCCCTTGAGGCAGGACGAATCGGAATGAGCCCTCGCAGCCCTCGGAGAGCTGGCCCGAGTAGGGTGGCGAGCGAATGGCTCAGGCAAGCAACAAGGGAGATAATTCGATGACTGATTTTCAGGGAAAAGTGGCACTCGTCACTGGCGGCGGTTCCGGCATCGGGGCGGCCATTTCACGAAAGCTAGCCGCGGCGGGCGCATCCGTCGTAGTCAGTGACCTCAGGCTCGACGCCGCCCTGAAGGTAGCCGAGGACATCACGGCGGCCGGGCACTCCGCCGCAGCAGTGGCACAGGACACGTCCGTTCCGGCACAAGCGGATGCTGCCGTACAGTTCGCAATCGACACCTACGGCGGACTTCACCTCGCGGTAAACAACGCGGGAATCGCCCCGGCCCCGGCCCCCGTCGGCGAACTCGACCTTTCCGATTGGGACAAGGTCATAAACGTCAATCTGAACGGCGTCCTCTACAGCCTTCGCTACGAGATCCCCGCCATCGAAAAATCGGGCGGTGGATCCATCGTGAACGTATCGTCCATTCTCGGCACCAACGGCGAACTCAACGCCTCATCGTACGTCGCAGCAAAACATGCCGTGGTCGGACTGACAAAGGCGGCCGCCCTCGAGTACGCAACCAAAGGCATCCGTATCAACGCCGTTGGCCCCGGTTACATCGACACTCCACTTCTCAGCACCCTGCCGAAGGAAACGTATGACGGGCTCGTTGGCCTGCACCCAATCGGCCGGCTGGGAACGGCAGATGAGGTCGCCGACCTAGTCATATTCCTGCTGTCAGAAAACGCTAGCTTCATCACCGGCAGCTACCACCTCGTCGATGGTGGGTACTCGGCACGCTGACCGTCCAGGCCCACGAGTGGGCGGGACGCACCAACGCACCCGCCCTCAATCCTTTGAAGAGCCGCAGCGAGGAACCAGATGGAAGCAAGGCTCTCCGCCCCCACCGCTGGACACCAGTACGCGCGCTGACGGCCATCAGGTCCGCGATATGCCAGCCATGAAGTTGGTCACGCTCATAGCGCGACTGAGGACCAATCGACCCCTGACGAAACCAACGCGGACTCCGCCTGGTGGCAAACTGCCGCGAACAACGCCGACCATCCGGTTTTCCAGGACCAATCCTTAGGCAGGTGCAGCACGATCCGTCTGGCCAGGGTGGAGATCTGGATGAGCTTGCGGCGGATGGTGCCGCTGCCCGCTTTCCCCAAGTCACTCCTAACATCGGGTGGAACATCGACCGAGTTCGACGGATTGTTCAACACGAAGGAGATTCAATGGTAAATCACAGTCATGAACCGTGCACGGCAGAAGACCTCGAAGTGCGTCCTCTTTCGGACCACGAGTGGCGTGTAGGTGACCGGCGGCAAGACGAGCGTTCACCCGAGAAGGTACTCGGGTACATCCACCACTACGGTTCGACTTTCGAAGTCCTCAATATTAAGGTGCCGCACCAGAACCTCACGTTCGACCGTTTGGAATCAGCGGTCGCGTCCTTCGCCGCGCAGCAGGACTCCAGCAATTAAAGCTCACGCCAATTAAACTTAGGCGCCGTGATCGGGATGAGGTGACCGAAAACTTTTCCGGTGTGTCCTCGGGATGTATGGTGACCTAGTAGAAACGTAGAGGACGAGGGAGAGCAGAACGATGAACATGCTATTTGTAATTGTGGCCATTATTGCGATTGTGCTCTTGATCACCGGTGGTTTTGTGCAGTCCCTTAACTTTCTGCTATGGGTCGGCGTGGTGTTGTTGGTTCTCGCCGTGATCGCATTTCTGATTCGAATGGTTTCAGGACGTCGAAACGTGTGATGACCATCGAGACAGATCTGGGCCAGTGCACGCAACAGCCGATCGTGCCGATGCTGGGTCACTGGGGAACGGTCACCGGACACCCCAGCCAGCACCGTGTCGTGCCGGTCGGCCAAGGGGCGCGCGACATCATTGCTCGCTCGCGGTTTCACGATTCTTCCTCGGGGCGCGTGTCCTCCACCGCCCAGCTCAGGCCGTGGCCGATCCGATCCATCCGCTCGGTCCAGGCGTTCTCTTCTTGATCCAGCAGTCAACTACTCCAATTCGCACGGCGCGACCGTCGCCCCCTCCTCAACTCTGCAGTTCGCTTCCAGCATGGTCAGCACGCTGCACCTCAGCGGCCTACCCTCATACTCAAGCGAGCCCAAGGTCTTGCGAGTCTCCGGCGACACCGGTCACGTGCTGATCACAGATGTCGCACGCCTGGTCCTGCAGATTCGCACTCCAGCAGACGCACAAGCTGGCGCCGGGTCGGCCAGAACGTCACGACTTTTTCACACCCACCGAAAGCGCCATCTCCGGCATCAAAACGAGACCTGCACCTGCGCGATTTCGTGGGCGAGGTTGAAGCCTCTCGCCGCGCAACCCCAGCGCATGAAGTCACCTCAAGCAACGCCGCTGACAACGTCAGCACCATGCAGTTGTGCGAACTCATCCTCCGCAACTGAGCTCCTGTCTCGCCCGTCCATAGGCCGCAGTCTGCCTGACGAGTGGCCGCTCCGGTAACCGCTGGGGGCGCGAAAGGATGGACCTGCACTCCTACCGACGGCTGATCAGGGGCGCGGCGAAGAATTCTCGCTCGTGCCCGGCCGACGCGCGGAACGCCTGGGCCATGTGGTGCCGCGACGGTTCATCCGCGGTGGCGGCAACCGTGGTGACGATCTCTATTGCGCGGGCGGTGGAGGCAGCGAACTCCTCATCCGCGTAGGTATCCAGCCAGCTGCGGTACGGATGCGCGTCGTGCGAGAGCGGATGCAGCCGCCTACCGACATCCTGATACATCCAGAAGCACGGCAACAGCGCCGCGACAAGCACGCCGTAGTCGCCGCTCGCGCCGGCGGCCGCCAGGTGGTTCAGGTAGGCGGTCGTCGTCTCGCTGGGCTGCACGCCGGCCAGGGTCTCGTCGGCAATCCAGCTGGAGTGCAGGTCGAGTTCGGCGGCGATCGCGCCGTGCGCGCTGGCCGCCCAGAACGCCTGCTCGGTGGCGGTCGGGGCGAGCCGGCTCGCGACGGCCAGCATCCGGGCGTAGTCGCGCAGGTACAGGGCATCCTGGGCGAGGTACCAAACGAAGGCCTCCCGGTGCAGCGAGCCGTCCCCAAGCGCTCGAATGAACGGCAACTCGTCGGTGTCTGTGCGGATGTCACGGATGTCGTGCCACCACGACTCGGCCACCTGCGCCGGGCTGGGCCGGGTCTGCAGGCCGCCGCGCTGCCACAGTCCGGCGAAGTGCTGGATCGGACCGTGGCCGGACCCGACCTGCAGGTCGCCGGAGTGGGCGATGCTCTCGGTCAGCCAGAGCTTCGCCTCGGCGACGGCGTCTCCCCAGTGCGCGAGGCTCGGCGCGGCCGTGCCGGCCCGGGACGCCACCCTGGTCGCGACGGCGGAGGAGAAGGAACACCCGGTTCCGTGGGTATTCGGGGTGTAGATCCGCAGCCCGGGAAACTCTCGCACGGTGTGGGCATCGACGAGGGCATCTGGCACGAGGTAACCGGCGAGGTGCCCGCCTTTGGCCAGCACGAGGACCCCGTACCGTCTCAGCGACCTGCTGCGCCTGGCGCAGCGCCGCCGACCATCTCGTCGCCACAGGAGAACCGGCGAGGATGGCCAGCTCCGGGATATTGGGCGTCACCAGGTGCACGACGCTCAGCAGGTCGCGGAGAGCCTGCTCGGCTTCCTCGGTGAGCAGCCGGTCGCCGCTCGTAGCGATCATCACAGGGTCGAGCACTACGAGCCTGGGCTTCACTTGGCCGAGCCACTCGCTCACGGTGTGGGTGACGTGCACATCGGCCAGCATCCCGATCTTGACGGCATCGATCTCGACGTCGTCACTCACAGCGTGCAGCTGCTCACGCAGGAACGAAACCGGCGGCACGTGCACCGAGCGCACACCGTGGGTGTTCTGCGCAACCAGTGCGGTCACCACGGCCATGCCGTAGCCCCCGTTCGCCGCAATGCTTTTGAGGTCAGCCTGGATGCCCGCTCCGCCGGTCGGGTCGGTACCAGCAATGCTCAGCACGCGGGCAATGCGGGGGGATGCGCCGGTCATGCCGTCGCTCCCCACGCTGCCCGCAATTCGCGGGCGGCGTGCTCGGGGTGCGGCGCCGCACAGATCGCCGACACCACCGCGACGCCCGCAGCCCCGCACTCACGGAGGGCGGCCAGATCGCGCAGGCCGACCCCGCCGATGGCCACGACCGGCAGCGTGCTAACCCCGACCAGGCGAGCGAACTCGACCAGCCCCAGGGCAGGGGGCGCGTCACTCTTGGTACGTGTGGCGTGCAGCGCGCCGATGCCGACGTAGTCGACCAAAGCCGGATCCTCGGCCGCGCGGCGCAGCTGGGCATCCGTCGACGCGCTGAGCCCGATCACCGCGTCACCCCCAACGAGGTCGCGCACCGCGCCAACGGGCAGGTCGGACTGTCCGACGTGCACCCCAGCCAGCCGGCGTCCGGCAGCACGGGCGGCCAGAAACACGTCGACCCTGTCGTTCACGATCAGCGCCACGGTGTCCGGGAGCACATCCGCGATGCGCAGAACGGTGTCGAGGAACTCCTGCCCGCCGGTCTCCTTCTCACGCACCTGCACGGCGCTCACTCCCCCAGAAACGGCGCGGCACACCACGTCCACGATGCTGCTACCGGCCGCGGCGGCCTGCGCCGAGTCGGTCACCAAGTACAGCGACAAGTCGAGGTTCATCGGAGCACCGCCCGGCGCGCGATGTCCTGCGCGCTGACGGTGGCCAGGGCGTCCACAAAGGCGACAGCGAAGCTGCTCGGACCGGCGGCGGACTCTGCCGCAAGCTCGGCCGCGACGGTGTAAACCGTGGCCGCGGCCACCGTGGTGGCGAACCTGTCGTCGTCGACCGCGGCGAACGCAGCCATGACCGCGCCGAGGGCACAGCCCCCGCCGGTGACGCGAGTGAGCAGCGGATGCCCGTTGTCGATGCGCACCAGCTCACGGCCATCCGTGATGATGTCGACGGGCCCGGAGACGGCGATCACCCCACCGGTCATGCCTGCTAGTGCGTCTGCTGCGGCCAGTGCGGCATCCACCTCGTCGGACGAGTCGACCCCGCGCCCACCGGAGCCGGCACCCGCCAGCGCGATGATCTCCGACGCGTTTCCGCGCACCACCGTGGGTCGCAGGTCGCGCAGGGCGAAGGCCAGCGGCGTGCGCACGGGCAGGAAACCAACGGCAACGGGGTCGAGCACCCACGGTGTGCCGGCGTCGTTCGCGGCGGTGACGGCCTCGACCATCGCGTCGCGTTGTTCCACGGTGGGGGTACCGAGATTAACGAGCAGCCCGGATGCGACCCGCGCGAACGCGCCCGCCTCACCCGGAATGTCGACCATCGCGGGTGCCGCACCGAGCGAGAGCAGCACGTTCGCGGTGAAGTTCACCACAACACTATTGGTAATGCACTGCACGAGCGGCGGGTGAGACCGCACCCCGTCGAGAGCTGAACAGGTGAAAGGAATCAGGTCTTCTGGCGTGCGCATATGCGCGACATCCCTTCGCTAGTACTAACTAGATCAGGTTCAACGGGTGTTATCTCAGCTCCAGATGGAGCACCCCGTGTCACTTGGCTTACGGCCTAGCGTATCGCAGCGCCCTCGTTCTCATCCAATCCTGGACGCGGCCAAACATCCGCGCTCTCTGTTAGTTATGAGGCGCACAGGTGTACAAGAAGGCCAGCGACGCACTGTCTCAGAAAAGTACAGCTTTCCAAGACGCCAAGTGCGCCCGGATCTCGACACTCGATCCCGCGTATTACCGACGCAGCCGAACGTCTCGGAAAAACGTCTCACCCACTCCCCAGGGGCAGGCTCATTTAGGTGTCCGCAGGCGGCCAGCGAATCAGGTCTCTTCACGGCCACCTCCCAATTGGCCAACGAGCTGTTAGTCAATTACCCGGTGTTGAACGTCTCCCGGGGTGACGATGTGGGCGTCTTCTCCGGTGACGATGGGTTTAGCGTGTCAGGATTTGGTATCTGTTCGTCGGCGGCGTCAGGCTGACGATGTCCGGATAGACGAATAGGACCTGCAGCTCACCAACAACAGCTCAGTCGAGTGCACGGTCGAGGGATATCCGCTCGCTCTGGAGGCGGAGGGAGAGCGGCCTCGAAAGCACAACGGCCGGCTCCCCGAGGGGAACCAGCCATCGTGTGGTGCGTGGTGTTACTCGCCTACGCTCACGGGCTGGGCCTCGGCGTTGGCCGTGTGTGCGCCCGTGGTGAGGGCGTCCGTGATCTTGGCGCCCAGGTCGGAGTCGACCGAGGTCCAGTACCAGATGAAGCGCTCCTTGATGCGGTCGACGGTCAGTGCGCTGTACTGGCCCACGAGGGTCTCGAGCAGGCGGGCCTTGGCGCCGTCGTCGTAGACCTCGCGGTACAGCGTGCCCGCCTGGCCGAAGTCGTCGTCCTCGGAGTGCAGGGTCTGTGCGGCGCGAACGAGCTCGCCGTCGGTCTCCCAGCCACCCTCACCGGCGGCGACCGGGTCGGCGACGAGGCCGTCGTACGAGTTCGGCGCATAAGTGCGCGCGGTCGCATCGCTGAACTGGTAGCGCATGTGGCCTTCGTGCTCATAGTTGTGCACTTCGGCAGCGTGCGGCTGGTTCACCGGGAGCTGGTTGTAGTTGGTCCCAATGCGGGCGCGCTGCGCGTCCGGGTAGGAGAACACGCGGGCCATGAGCATCTTGTCGGGGCTGATGTCGATGCCGGGCACGAGGTTCGAGGGCGAGAACGCTGCCTGCTCGATCTGAGCGAAGAAGTTCACCGGGTTGCGGTTGAGCGTATAGTGGCCAACCTTCACCAGCGGGTAGTCGGCGTGGGGCCAGACCTTCGTGATGTCGAACGGGTTGAATCGGTAGGTCTTCGCATCCTCGTAGGGCATGATCTGCACGAAGACGTCCCACGTGGGGAAGTCGCCGCGCTCGATGGCGTCGTGCAAGTCGCGACGGTAGTAATCCGCGTCAACACCGGCAATCTTCTCGGCCTCCTCAGCGGTGATGTTGTGTACACCCTGGCGTGACTTGAAGTGGTACTGCACCCAGTAGCGACCGCCTTCGGCGTTGATCCACTGGTAGGTGTGCGAACTGTAGCCGTTCAGCTCACGCCACGAGCGGGAGAGGCCGCGGTCGCCCATGAGGTAGGTGACCTGGTGGGCCGACTCGGGTGAAAGGGTCCAGAAGTCCCACTGCATGTCTGCGTCGCGCAGACCGGAACCGCCGAGGCGCTTCTGTGAGTGGATGAAGTCGGGGAACTTGATGCCGTCACGAATGAAGAAAACCGGGGTGTTGTTGCCGACAATGTCGTAGTTGCCCTCGGTCGTGTAGAAACGGAGCGCATAGCCACGGACGTCGCGCCAGGTGTCGGGGGAACCTTGCTCGCCGGCGACGGAAGAGTTGCGCTGCAGCACCTCGCTCTTGGCGCCAGGCTGGAACACGGCCGCGCGGGTGTACGCCGAGACATCTTCGGTGACCTCGAACTCGCCGAACGCTCCGCCGCCCTTGGCGTGCGGGTTGCGCTCCGGCACACGCTCGCGGTTGAACGCCGCGAGCTTCTCGACCAGTACGCGGTCGTGAAGGGCGGTTACGCCGTCGGGGCCGGTGGTGAGCGAGTGCTCGTTTTCACCGATGGGCGACCCGCTCTGAGTTGTAATGTTCGTCACAATATCTCCTTGACTGGTTGTTGCGGACTAGCTATTGGTCAGTTGGCAGGCGGGGCAGAGTCCCCAGAAGGTGACCTCTGCGGTGTGGATGGCAAAGCCGCTGTCGTGCAACGGGGTGAGGCAGGGTGCCTCTCCGACGACGCAGTCGACGTCCTGAACGGCGCTGCACCGGGTGCAGACGACGTGATGGTGGTTGTCGCCGGTGCGCAGCTCGTAGCGCGCTGAGGAGCGGGCGGGGGCGATCTTTCGCAGCAGACCGGCCGAGGTGAGGGCGGTGAGCACGCCGTAGACAGCCTGCAGGGAGGTGCCAGGCAGGTCGAGTTTGACGGAGTCGAACACTGTGTTTGCGTCGGCATGCGACTGGGATTCGAGAGCCTTGAGCACCGCGAGGCGGGACTCGGTGACCTTCAGGCCGGCACCACGAATGCTGTCGCTGAGCATCTTTGGAGTGGAGGTGATCATGGCACCCATGTTACCAATTGTCTTGAATAATTCAAGATTATGTGATGACTTATAAGAAGCCTCGGTTAGCTGTATTCGTTGCCTCATCTGAGAATCGCCGCTTCGGCGTGGTTGTTGAACGTCACCCCGGGAGACGTTCAACAACCAGTCAGGCCGCGTGAGCAGCGCGTGGTATCTAACGCGCGCGGACGCTTGATTGATAGCCCAGGTCTGTACTTCGAGTGTTTTCGTGTCGAGCAGTCCGCCAGCACCTTCGCCCCATTCGGCGCCGAGTATTTCGCTGCGAAGCCAAATAGGAGCACTAATTTTTCCGGGGCGGGTGAACATCTCATTGGCGGTGTGCCTAAAGTGATAGTGCCCAGAGAGCACAATTCCACCGTCAGAAAGTACAGAGGTTGCGCGTTGAGTAAATACATCGCTTGCGGCTTCGGCGTGGTTGCGTCCCCCCGAGTGGATGCTCCTTTTGATGTCAAGCGGCCTTTGGGCGGGTTTCGATTGTCGGGATTGGTCGTCGAGCTAGGCGCTGAAGGTGGTTTCCAGGTCGGTGTCGGCGCGTTGTCCTATCTCGAGTCGACGTAAGCGCCGCTACGGGAGAGGGTGTCAGATGGTCTGTGTAAGGGGTTGCGGATCTATTTGAAGGAGTGACACTAATGGTCATGACAGAACGAAATGAGAAGCTGAAAGCACCGAAGTCCCCGGCCCAGCGTGCGGCCGCCGATGCGATCAAGGAGTTGCGCGGTAGCGGCGCTCTCGATGGTCTCTTCGCGAAGATCGATGCCGGCACGATGCAACTTACCGGCGAGGGCGGGTTCGTGCCCGGCCTGATCAAAGCGGCCCTCGAGCGCGGGTTGCAGGCCGAGTTGACCGAGTTCGCGGCGTCGCCGCGGGGCGTGAAATACCCCACGGCCGTCAAAACGTTCGAAGATGCTTGGGAACGTTTCACCCCGTTCCTCGCGTTTCCGCCCGAGCTGAGGCGGGTGATTTACACGACGAACAGCATCGAATCGTTGAATTTCCAACTGCGGAAAGTGACCAAGAATCGCGGCCACTTCCCCAACGACGACGCCGTGATCAAGATGCTCTGGCTCGCCATCTGCAACATCGAAGACAAACGAGCCCGCGACCGAGCCAAGGAACGAGGTCGAGCCGCAGGCGTCAAACGCAACGCCGAAGGCCGCCTCGTCGAAGGCCAAGTCACCACGAATTGGAAGCAAGCCCTCAGCCAGCTCGTGATGATTTACCCCGACCGAATCAACCCCCACCTCTAACCAATTCCCGACACTTACACAAAAGACTTGACGGGCGCACCCCAACGCGCCAGGGCATCTGCGATCGGGGCGTGCGCGTTGAGCGGTGACGGGGGCACGGCGGGCGGCGTGCGCGAGAACCGCGGCGCGGGCATGGGCTGGTCGATGCCCGCGATGGTACCGATGACATGCCTGGCCATCAGCTGCGGATGGAGGCGGGCCTCATCGAAGCTCAACACGGGTGTCACGCAGGCGTCGGTTCCGGCGAACGCCTCCGCCCATTCGTCACGGCTGCGGCTCGCGAACGCACCCGCGAACAATTCACGCAGGATGGGCCACAGTTCTCGGTTCCACTGTTCGGCGGCCAGCTGTGGTTCTAATTCGAGGCCGAAGAGGAGCTGGGCGAAGAACGGAGGCTCGAGTGCCCCCACCGCCACATACTTGCCGTCGGCGCAGCGGTAGGTGTCGTAGAACGGGTGGGATCCATCGGCGAAGTTGTGGCCGCGCCCCTCCTGCCACGTTCCGTGAGCCCGCATGTTCCACATCATGTGCGCGAGCACGCTGGCTCCGTCGGTCATGGCGGAGTCGATGACCTGACCTCGTCCTGAGCGTTGCCTCTCGGCCAGCGCGGCGAGAACGCCCACGACGAGAAACATTGACCCGCCACCGAAGTCGCCGACGAGGTTCAGGGGTATGATCGGGCCGCCGTCGGCTGGCCCGATGGCGTCGAGGATTCCGGTGACAGAGAGGTAGTTGATGTCATGCCCGGCGCTGTGGGCGAACGGCCCGGTTTGCCCCCACCCGGTCATTCGCCCATAGACCAGGGCAGGATTCCGTCCAAGACATATGTTCGGTCCGATCCCGAGCTTCTCCGCCACTCCGGGCCGGAAGCCCTCGATGAGAACATCGGCGCGATCGACCAGGTCGAGAACGTGCTCGCGCTGGGTGATATCACGGAGATCGACCTGCAGCCGGGTTCGGCCGCGGAGAGTTGTGTCGTTTTCTTTCGGGTAGACGCCCAGGTCCACTGTCCGCTCCCGTTCGATACGAAGCACGTCGGCACCCAGATCGGCAAGAATCATCGCCGCGTGTGGCCCTGGCCCAATGCTTCCCACCTCGACGACGCGGATCCCGACGAGCGGCCCAGCGGTGGGAACCTGCGTCAACGTGGGCGTCGTCACCGTGGCGCCATCCGGATGGCGCCATCAAGACGGATCGTCTCTCCATTCAGTAGGGGGTTCTCGACGATGTGCCGCACCAGTGCTGCGTACTCCTCTGGCTTGCCGAGGCGAGACGGATGCGGGACCTGCTCGCCCAGGGACCTGCGCGCCGCCTCGGGAAGCCCCGCGAGTAACGGTGTCTCGAAGATGCCTGGCGCGATTGTGACGACGCGGATCAGGAAGCTGGCGAGCTCGCGTGCTGCCGGGAGGGTGAGCCCGACGATGCCTGCCTTGGATGCGGCGTAGGCGGGCTGGCCGATCTGCCCATCGAAGGCCGCGACGGAGGCGGTGTTCACGATGACGCCGCGCTCTTCGCCGACTGGCTCAGTTGCAGCGATGACGGCGGCGCCGATCCGGAGCACGTTGAAGGTTCCTACTAGGTTGATGCGCACGACGCGTTCGAAGGTCGCGAGATCGAGGGGACCCTCCCGCCCGATGATCTTGCCTGGCGTGGCGATTCCCGCACAGTTCACCACGATGCGCACGGGGCCGAGCTCTGACGCAACCTCGAACGCAGCTTCGACCAGAATGGGATCGGTGACATCGCCTTCGGCTGCGCGGGCGCGTTCGCCGAGGACTTCCGCCTCGGCCCCCGCTCGCGTGCCAGGAAGATCGAAGAGTACGACGCTCGCTCCGGCGGCGTGCAGTGTCTTCGCGGTGGCGAGCCCCAGTCCGGATGCTGCGCCCGTGATGAGCGCGACGGATCCGTCAATGTTCATGATGGGATCCTCTCGATGATGGCGGCGTTCGCCATGCCCTGTCCCTCGCAGATAGCGATCAGTCCGTAACGACCACCCGTGTCTTCGAGAACGTTGAGGAGGGTAGTGATGAGCCGCGTCCCGGTCGAGCCGAGTGCATGTCCAAGGGCAATGGCGCCGCCGCGCTGATTGAGTTTGTCGGGGTTAGCACCGATCGTTTGTAGCCAGGCGAGGGGCACGGGGGCGAAGGCCTCGTTCACCTCGTAGGCGTCGATATCGTCGATGCTCAGTCCGCTGCGGGCCAGCACCCGCTGGGTAGCAGGGATGACGCCGGTGAGCATTTCGATCGGATCGGATCCGACGACAGCGACCTCGACGAATCGTGCACGGGGGCGTAGCCCCCGCTCGGCGGCCTTCGCGGCGCTCGCGAGGAGCACGGCGCTCGCCCCGTCTGTCAGGGGTGACGCGTTGCCTGGCGTGATTTGCCAGTCGATCTCGGGAAAACGCCGGGCGTACACCTCGGAGTCGAAGGCGGTTTTCAATCCGCCGAGTCCCTCGATTGTCGTGGTGGCGCGGATTGTTTCGTCACGATTGTGCACGGCCGTCGAGCCGTCGGCGCGCGTCACGATCACCGGTTGAATCTCGCGGTCGAACAAACCCTGGTCGGCGGCCTGCGCGGCGAGGCGGTGCGAGCGCGCCGCGAATGCGTCGATGGTGGCGCGGTCGAGGCCCCACCGCGCCGCGACCAGCTCGGCGGAGATTCCCTGGCCGACGAGCCCACCCTCGAAACGCTCCCGAATGCTCGGCCCGAACGGGTCCTGCCCCAGCGTCGCGTAGTTGATCGGGAATTTGCTCATCATCTCGACGCCGCCCGCAATCACGATATCGTAGATCCCTGCGGCGATGCCTGCAGCGGCGAAGCTTGCCGCCTGCAGGCCGGACCCGCACTGTCGGTCAACGGTCGTGCCGGGCACTGTGACGGGCAGGCCCGCAGCCAGGGCGGCGTTGCGGGCAATGTTCAGACCCTGCTCGCCGAGCTGCGCGAGGCATCCGATGATGACGTCGTCGATGGCTGCAGGGTCGAAGTCGTTTCGGGCCACAAGGGGACGTATAACGTCGGCGAGCAGCTCGACCGGGTGGTAGCTCGAGAGCGCACCACCGGCCTTGCCCCTGCCAGATGCGAGGCGCAGCGCATCGATAATGAAAACATTCTCCAATGGGTTTCCTTTCTTGGGGCCGCCCAGGTGCGGCCCGGGGGACTGGTCGGTGGGCTACGCGGTGACGGGCGCGTTGTCCTCGATCTGGCGCAAGAGGTGCCGCTGCACCTTGCCACTCGGGGTCTTGGGTAGGGCGTCGACATAGAAGATGCGGCGCGGATAGGCGTGGGCCGCGAAGCCCTCCTTCACAACCTGCTTCAGCTCTTTCGTGAGGCTCGCTGAGCCCTTCGTCCCATCGGCGAGCACGATGTAGGCGACGAGTGCCTCACCAAGCCGTTCGTCGGGTTTGCCGACCACGGCCGTATCGACGACTCTGTCGTCACTGAGGAGCACGCTTTCCACCTCGAATGGCCCGATGCGGTAGCCCGCCATCAAGATCACATCGTCGGAGCGTGCGGCAAAGAAAAAGAAGCCATCGGGGTTCTCCTGTGCGACATCGGATGTCCGGTACCAATGTCCGTCGGGTGTGAAGCGCTCGCTCGTCTGTTGCGGAGCATTTGCGTAGCCCGTGAACCAGTACAGCGGGCTGTTGCGTACGTCGAAAACGATCTCGCCGTCCAGCACGGTGGCCGTGAAGCCGGGCAGCGGCTGGCCCATCGACCCGTGGATGATGTCCGCAGAGACGTCATCGTGCCAACCATTGCCGATGACCATTCCGAGTTCGGTCTGCCCGTAGTGGTCGCGTACCTCCAGCCCCCATGATTTACGCGACCACTCGAGGATGTCGTCGGTCAGTGGCTCCCCGGCCGACGAGGCTCGCCGGGGGGTGAGTCCCTGCGCCTTCGGCTCACGAATGAGGGCTCGGAAGATCGTCGGGGCGCCCGCGAAGTTGGTGACGCCGAATTTCCTGATCACCTCCGCCGTCAGTTCGGCACTGAAGCCAGCCTTCACGAGAAGGTTGCGTGTGCCCTCGGCCAACACCGCGATGATACCGATGTAGAGACCGTACGCCCAACCAGGGTCAGCGACGTTCCAGAAGACGTCGTCCTTCCTGACGTCCAGTCCAAAGTGCAGATAGGAGCGGAAGGATGCCACGGCGCGCAAGGGTACGGGCACTGCCTTCGGGGTCCCCGTGGTTCCGCTTGTGAAGATCTCGACGATAACGCCGTCGTTGCCCACAGCGACCGAATCGAACTCGGGTTCATTCTCTCGCAGGAGTCTCTCGAACTCGTCGCCTGTCTCGATGATGGTCAGCCCTTCGAGCGACTCCAGCTTGGAGCGCTGGCCCGGATCGACGACGACGACCCGCGTGCCACTGGCCGACAGACGCAGGTCGATGGCGGGCGTGGCGAAGGCAGTGAAGAGGGGAACATGAACCGCTCCCACCCGCCAGATCCCGACTAAGGCGACGACCAGGTCGCGGCTCTTGCCACTCAGGGTCGCAACCTTGTCATCACGCCCGATGCCGAGCGCCGTGAGCGCATTCGCGAATCGCTTGGAGTCCGCGGCAAGTTCCCCATAGCTGAGATCCTTCGCGTTAAGCTCACTGTCGATCACCGTGAACGCCACCGAAGCGAGGTCATGCACATCGCAGAGGAGATGTGCCGCAGAAGCGGTCGGGTCGTCGTACGCCTTCAGGTAAGAGGCGACGGTCTCGGCGGCGCGGTTGTGTGTTACTTCAGTCATTGTCAGTTCTCTTTTCTTGACGTGTCGTCGTATGTTGGTGTCACACGAACGCGGAAATACCGGTGATGGCCCGCCCGACGATCAGAGCGTTAACCTCGTAACTGCCTTCCCAGGAGTAGACCGCCTCGGCGTCTGCGAATATCTTCGCGATCTCGAAGTCGGTCGTGACTCCGTTGCCACCGAGGATGGATCGCCCCAGGGCGACCGTTTCCCGCATGCGTGTCGTGCCCATTGCCTTGGCAAGCGCAGCCTGATCCATGGTGAGGCTGCCCTCTTCCTGCAGCCGTGCGATCTGCACGAGGAGGGAGAGGGTCAGGTTCGCATTGCCGATCATTCGCACCAACTGTTCCTGGATGAGCTGGAATGAGGCGATCGGTCGACCGAACTGCAGGCGCTTGACCGCGTACTCCCGTGCGACGTCGAAGGCCGCAAGCTGGATGCCGACGGACTGCCATGCCACCCAGACGCGTGATTTCAGGAGCAATCCGTTGGTGTCGATGAAGCTTTTCGTTCCGGGTAGCCAGTTCTCGAACGGGATGCGCACGTTGTCGAAGGTGAGATCCGCGTTCTGCACGATTCGGACCGCAATCTTGTTCTCGATGAGCTTGGAAGAGAAACCGGGCCGATCCTTCTCGACGATGAATCCCTTGATCTGGTCGTCGGCGGTATCCCTCGCCCAGACGAGTACGTAGTCGGCGAAAGTCCCGTTGCCGATCCAGCGCTTCTCCCCGTTGATGATCCACTCATCACCATCGCGGGTGGCCGTCGTGGCCATGCTGCGGGAAATGTCGGAGCCGTGGTCCTTCTCGGTCAGCGCGAAGCATCCGATCTTCCGGAGCGAGATAAGGTCGGGCAGCAGCCGTTCCCGCTGCGCGTCTGAGCCGAGGAGTTTGACTGCGGAGGTGAACAGCTCGCTGTGCACCCCAAGAAAGGTGGCGATCGAGAGATCGGCGCGCACCAACTCCATACGGGCGAGGCCCGCAAAGAGGGAGCTGTCTTCCTCAAGGTGCAGGCGCACGAGTTCGCGTGCACCCAACTCTGGTACGAGTCCAAAAGGGAACGCCCCGCGGTTCCAGTGGTCGACGGCGAGCGGGCGGATCTCGTCTTGGAAGAATGCGCGCAGTTCGGCGAGGCGTTCCCGTTCCTGCCGCGGGAGGAGTTCGGTCACGAATAGAAGATCGGCGTCTGGGTAGGGCAGCAAACGGTCAGCCGGTTCGTGGTCGGGTTTCTGGTTCTGGTCCTGGTTCTGGTTCTGGTTCTGGTCCTGGTTCTGGTTCTGGTTCTGGTCGAGTGTCGTGTTCAGGATGGTCATATTCATATTCCTCTCCAAACGGGTGGGCGTTTTTCCGCGAACGCCGTGGTACCCACCGCGGCGTCCGTAGAGGAAAACACACTGTCAATTTCTGAGTCGATCGCATCCCACGGCTTCGGCTCCCACGCCGACGCGGTCACGGTTTCGTGGATGAGCCGCTTCGTGCTCTGCACGGCGAGCGGAGCGTTTCCCGCGATGGTACGCGCGAACTCGAGAGCTGCAGCCAGAAGATCATCAGGGGGTACGACGTCATTCACGAGGCCCCATCGAGCCGCCTCTTGGGCCGCGACTGGCGCGCCGGTGAGTGCCCATCGGGCGGCGATCTTCGGCGGGACCTGCTGTGCGATCCGAGGTAGGCCACCCCCCCGCAGCGAACAGTCCGTGAGTGACTTCCGGTAGCCCAAAGAACGCGGTTTCGCTGGCCACGATCAGGTCGCAAGCGAGGCAGATCTCCATGCCACCCCCGAGGGCGAAGCCATTGACAGCGGCGATCATCGGCTTCGCCGTGAAGTGGCGAACGAACCCGGCGAAGCCCACTCTGGTCGGTGTGTGGGCGTGACGGATCCGCCGGAGGCGAGGTTCTTGAGGTCTTGGCCCGCGCAGAATGCTGAACCCGCACCGGTGATGACGGCGACGCGAAGGTCCGGATCGGCGTCGAAGGCCTCGACGGCCTCGCCAAGGGCCAGGGTCAACTCAGGGTTGATCGCGTTCCTGGCCTCCGGTCGGTTCAGCGTGATGAGGAGCACATGGCCGAACTGCTCTACCCGAACGACGCCATCGTGGCTGACGCGCATGTCCTGGGTCACAGTGCGCTCTTCGCCGTGGTTCCAGCCGTGATCGTGATCGTCACCCGAGCCGGTGCTGGCGGTGGCGGTGGCGGTGTTGCCCGCCTGGTGCGTACGGAAGTCCGCATGGACATCTCCCTTGACGTCGATTGGGTCGGCACCGGGAGCAGCCCGGAACTTCTGGTTCACACTATGTGAACCGAAATGATGCCGGCACCCTCCAAAGGAGGTGGGTGGCTTCCGCCGCTCTCTAGGGGATGAGGCCGAGACTGCGCGCGGTCACGACCGCTTCCAGGCGCCGCCTGGCCGCCAGCTTCTGCATCGCGTGCTGCAGGTACTTCTTTACAGTGACCACCTGAATCGAGAGGCGCGTGGCGATCTCGGCGTTGGAGCAGCCGAGCGCAACGAGTGACACGACATCGAGCTCGCGGGCGGAAAGCAGGGGGGTTTCATGAGCAGGCACCGGGCCGAACTGTTTCAGCCCCGCAGACACGTCCGCGATCCGGGCGGCGAGCTCCGGATCATCCACGGTCCGTGCAATCTCGCGCAGTTTCGCGAAAGCGTGTCGCAGCGATTCGGCCCGCGCCGCCTCGATCTTCGTTATCGCGGTCGACTGAGTGGCAATGCGGAGCATTGACACGCGACGGTCAACCTCGTCACGGATCTCCACCTCGCGCGCGATTTTGGCCGCGTAGTCCGCCAGGTGCGTCTGGAGCCGGTCGCCGAGGTTGATCAATGAGCGGCTGGCGCAGTAGAACACGGAGCGCACGACGCCGTTCACGACGACCGGGATGCCAACGACCGCGCGCAACCCTTCCGCCTCCACTGCGAGGTCGTAGTGGTGGGTGATCTCGTTCGATGTCGCATATTCTGCGACCGAAACGGGTTTACCCAGTCTCATCACGCTGCCACCGATGCCGACACCGGAGTACAACTTCGCGTTCACGAGGCTCCTGGTTGACGTGCCGACGAACTCTGTGAGGGTGAGGGCGCCCCGATCCACAAGGCCGCCCAGCATCACTTCGATGCCGATGCGTTCGGAGACGGTGCGCATTGCGCCGCGCAACAACTCGTTGTCGCTGGGGCGGAAGAACGAGTTTCCGGATGTGGTCATCAGCTCTCACTCATGGTCGCTCGGCGATGGCGAAGGGGTGCAGGGTCTGGCGCACCAAGCTCGGAAGCCAGCGGCCCGTTCGATTTGCGATCACGCTGTTGGTGATTGCGCCGGTGCGGCCTGATCTGCTGTAGCGAATATTATCTGACCGGGTTCCCCGATGCAACGATCGTCATGTAATCACTCACCTCTTCGTATACATTCGCACTCATCGGTCACGTCCCGCCGGGTGGATGCTCCTATTGATGTCAAGCGGCCTTTGGGGTGGGATTCGATTGTCGGGATTGGTCGTCGAGCCAGGCGCTGAAGGTGGTTTCCAGGTCGGTGTCAGCGCGTTGTCCTATCTCGAGTCGGCGTAAGCGCTGGTAGGGGACGTTGAGCTGTTTTGCCGCGTCGGTGAGGACGATGCCGAGGGTTTGGCGGCGTTGCCGCAGCCGCGGTCCACTGGGCAGAGGGACAGCGGGATTTTGGGTGAGCAATGCGAATATTTCGTTGGCGACGTGGCGTTTGAGACAGCGGACGATGTCGCGGTCGGAACGGCCTTCAGCGGTGCGTCGGGCGATGTAGGCCATAGTCCGAGGTTCCTTGTGGCGTTTGCGTAGCAGGACAATACGGTGCAGGGCGGCGTTAGCTTGCCGGTCACCACCGCGCGAGAGACGGAAACGCTGCCGCTTTCCCGAAGATGCCGGAATGGGTGCGACGCCGCAGAGAGCAGCGAACTGGGCCTTGGTGGAGATGCGGTCTGGGTTGTCGCCGGCAGTGGCGAGCAGGTGCGCGGCAACAAACGGGCCCACGCCGCTTGCGGCGATGAGAGCCGGATTCTGCCGGCTGGCGAGTTGACCAAGTTGGCTGTCGATAAGGGCGATATCCGCCGTCAGCGCCTGATGGCGTAGAGCGGGGCGTTTCGCTGATGCCCGCAGGATCAGCTCCGGAGTGGTGCCCGGTGTGGGTCGTGTGCGCGAGAGCGCAACCGTGAGTTTGTTGCCGTCGTATCGGCGAAAATCTTGCCGGATGGCGTCGGGCGCGCTCACCAACAGGGCATGGATCTGATTGATACTGGCAGTGCGCGCCTTGGCGGCAGAGGAGCGTTCCGCAAGTAAGACCCGCATCGACTCGACGTCGCCATCGCGTTGTTGCGGGGTTGATAACCCTCGCCCAGCGAGACCGACATCGCCGCTTGGTGGGCGTCGAGGGGATCGGATTTGCCGCGCAACCGACGCTCGGCACGGTTGGCACGATTGACCTCAAGCACACGCATTCCGGCATTCGCCAAAACGCGGGCAAGTTCCGCACCGTAGGAACCGGTTCCTTCGACGCCAACAGCTTCGACGATGCCGTAGGCGTGGAGGAACTCGATGATTTTGCGGTAGCCGCTCCCGACAGCGAGGAACTCCCTGTCGGCGATCGGTTGCCCATGGTCGTCAACGATAGCGACCTAGTGCGTGTCTTTGTGGGTATCAACTCCGGCGAAGATGGTTCGTGGTAACTCGACCGCGATGGTGAATTGTGGCGGTTCACTAACTACAACTGTCATGACTTCGGTACTCCCGTTTCTTCGTTGAAGGGAAATCACCGTTGGGTCGGGAGGGCAGACAGCACAGAGGTGAGACTGTTGGCCAGGCTCCTATCAAGTCATGTCGCCCCGATCAAGCGGCATTAGCAGCTCTGGTGCGGCGGACAGATCCACTCAAAGACAACCTCGAAAGGAGTCAGTGTAATTTTGAGTCACCCCGCACCAGAGTCACATCCAGTATCTCTGTGTAATTCCCGGGGTTGAACTCGTTGGATTAACAACGTAGTGAACCACCGTGCGATGGTCAGTGAGTACCGATCAAAGAACTCACAGAAAGACACATCACACGATGGCTCTAGACCAGTCTGCCCTGCTCGCGCTCCTCGCGGAACTCAAGCTGACCAATGTCACGGATCGAATCCGAACGGTGACCGAAACGCTTTACCATGAACTCATCGATGCTGCGGCCATGCAACGACAATTGTCAGACGCAGAAATCCTCACCGTTGCGAGCCGAACAACGCCTACTTCGTCAAATGCAATCCCTCGGCTATGAACCAGCACTCATCCCACTGAACGCAGCCTGACTCACCACGGTTTCCTTAGTAGACACGCCTTAGGCCACGTTCTTCAAAGCTGCGCTTGAACGCCAGATCGGGCATGACGTCGACCAGGTGATCCCAGCGGCAGTGGTTGACGAGCGAGAACGGTCCATCGTCGACGGGCTGCAGCACCGTCAAGTTGTCGAGACCGGTCTGGTCCTGGAACCAACCGGCCGTGTACTGCCACGCGTACAAATTGGCCTCGACTGTGGGGCGCTGAAATAGTTGCCCCCGTCTCGTAGGAGCCTCGCGTCGAAACCCAGGTGATTGATGTGGGAACTCGATATGTCAACCCGGCCGCTCCAGCAGAGTCGCTATTTACCGTGGTCGGCGCTCGGTATAACCACGACCGGGCACGGCATACTGATCAGCAAGTCATGAGCGACCGAGCCGAGTAACAGCCCAGCCATCATCCCCCGTCCGTGGGTACCCACCACGACCATTTCAGCGTGCTCAGCCGCGTCGCTGAGGACCAACGCCGCAGATCCGTGTTCGAGGGTGTCTCGCACCACCACGGCCGCATGCTCGGCGCGAACCCGCTCGACCACTCCTGCCAGAACTTCGGCGTGTGCCATCCGCATCTCGTCATAAGGACTAGCGTCAGCACTCAACCAGCCGAGAGCAAGCAAGGTGGGGATGCGCCACGCATGCACGACCGAGAGTTCACGCCCGAGCCGCTCGGCTTCCCGGGCGGCGAAGTCCACCGCAATTTGCGAGGTTTCGTCATCCTCCACGCCGACGACGACGGAACCATTACAAGGCGCCCAGTCTGTGGGCACGATAACGAGGGGGCAGCTCACCCCCGCTGCGATCTGATGGCGCAATGTCCCATAGAGGGAGCCCTCGGCCTCACGAGTACCGATAACCAGCAGATCGGCATCCGCTGCGGAGAATAACAGCTCCTGGAGCGGCGCGCCCCGTCGTACCGTCGTCATCACCTGCACGTCGGGCGCGTCGCGTCTCACCCGACTCGCTGCATCCATCAACATCTGTTCGTAAGCCGGAAGCACCCAGTCCTTCGTTATCGTCGTCGGCAATCTGGCCAGATCGATGACAGTGGTGAGTTCCAGAGATACGTGAATCGTGCGGGCACGCTCGATCACCCAGTCGAGCGCAGCACGGCTTCCCGTGCCGCCGTTCAGCGCAAGAACAATTCTCTCGGCCATACCATCTCCTCTCCTCCGCGATCCCATAGAGACTTAGTGATTGGCTATCACCGCACGTTCTGAGTGAAATGAAGTAAGCGAAAGAAACGAACAATTCGCGTAACCGATCTGCTGTGTCGCAAACCAATCCGATGACAATGTCGTCACTGCGTGAAAATGCGGTCTTGAGGTCTGTCGCCGACGCGCTGACAAACAACCCGCCCGAACAGGACTCCAGTGTAACGGACACGGCCCGCCAGAACGGAGGCCGGCCTGGACGGGCACCCCTAAAATGGTGCAACAAACGTCGCTCTTTTTCCCTCGAATATGCAAGGCTGTAAGTATGCGCAATGTGATTCTGCTTGGCGTTGACGGCTCGTCGAACAGCGATAGAGCTCTGGAATGGGCAATTGTCGAGGCTAATATTCGCAATTGGTCACTGCGATTAGTGAGCACGTTTCCGCCAACGTTTGTCGCGGATCCCATTGTCGGAGCGAGCTATGCACTGGCCGCAAGACAAGAAGCCCAGGCCGTCCTTGACCATGCAACGAAACGCGCAGAAGCTCAAAGTGTTCGCACCAAAGCGCATGTTGAGTGCGGCGATGCTACCAAGGTTCTTGTCGAACATTCCGAAACCACCAAACTGGCCGTAGTCGGCAAGCGCGGCAGAGGAGGCTTTGTCGGACGACTGTTAGGTAGCGTCGCATCGGGCCTGGCGGCCCACTCCCACTGTCCCACTGTCGTGGTCCCGCACGGGCACGACACCACTGCCACCGAGCTGGACGACGGTCACGGTACACGTGGTACCCCCCGCAACGAACGCGGCGAACAGCGCACGACGCACCCAACCTTCTTCGATGCAGTGAATGCAGAAGACCCGCCACGGCAGCAGGAAAGCACGATTAATGGTCTTTCCTTTGCTGATCACATCGTGATCGCGGTTGACTCGGGTACGCAGGGCCCCGCCTTATGGGAAGCTGCAGAAATGGCGCGCATCCACAGCAAACCGCTTGCACTGGTGTCCGTGACAGGTACAACCGTCGGTGACCCAGGTTGGTCGCTATCCGTGGAAGATTCGGATCCGTATTACGAAGAGGAACTGGCAAAGTTGACCCGCGTCGTCACTGCGGTCGCAGCACGGTACCCCGACGTGAAGGCCAGCCGGCATCTCTTCGTAGGAAAGCCAGCAGAAGTTCTTATTCACACGACACAAACCGCTGACTTGGTGGTGCTCGGGACCCGGGGCCTCGGCGGATTCCCCGGACTGCTCTTGGGTTCCGTTAGCCAATCCGTGCTGCACCATGGACGGTCGCCGATGATGGTAGTCCCTGGAGCGAATACGGTGAGTTAGCACCGAGCCTGTTTAGGATTGGAGGATGAGCAGAAGACCACAGCGGCCGGCTATCCATTCGCGCACTGATGACTGGCTATCTCGGTCGTCTGGTATCCGCAGCGCTCAGATCCTTGTCGTGATCGCACTGAATATGTCAAGGTCGCATGGTAGGTAATATCCCCGACGAACTTCACCGCCGACCGGCCCGGGGTAAAGTTCGTCGGGGACATCTTATGCCGACGTCGGCATTAGATGTCGCCGACCCAGACCTGGTTCAGGGCCCCGGTGTCCCATTTTCGTTTGACGGCGTCGACGTGGTCGATGATCGTGGTGTTCCGCCAGTTCTTGGGTCAGATACCCACCAGTCCGAGGCGTTGCATGGTCTTGGCGACGGTCTCGCGCGAGATGGTCTCCCCGTTCGCGCGGAGGTCGGCGAGAATCCTCGGCGACCCGTAAACCTCGTCGGAGTCGCCGTGAAACCAGGCCACTCTCTGCTCGATGCTCTCCCGCCGAATTGTGCGGTCTGACGGCTTGCGGTCGAGTCAAACGTAGTAACCCGAGCGGGACACCTCGAGCAGGCGGACCATGCGGGTGATGGTGAAACTGTTCTTCTCCGCCAGAATCAGTTCGAACGCTTTGCGCTCGTATCCGACGCTTCCTGGGCGAGGAAGATGGACGCTTTTCTTAGAAACGCCCGATCCAGTTTCAGGTCGGCGTTCTCTTTCCGCAGCCGGAGCAGCTCGGCCCGTTCCGACTCGGTAAATCCGGTCTCGCCGGTGTCGTTTCGAGCCTTGAACGCCCTGACCCACCGGCCCAGCGAAGCCTCGTTGATGCCGAGCTCCCGGGCCACGGTCGCAATCGCCCTGCTGGTATTGATCACCAGCTTCACGGCCTCGTCTTTGTACTCAGGAGTGAACTCCCTGCGCGTCTTTCCCATGTGAACATTCTCAATTGGGAGGTGTCCACTCAACGGGGCAGGGCCACAATTTGGACATCACGTCGCAGCATTCGGGGCGAATCGCTTGGAAACCCGCCCTGACACCAAGGACCCGCCACAGTGACGGCATCGACTTTTCGTTCAGCGTCGATACCAAGACAGCTTCCAGTATCACTCACCCAGCTCAGGCGCACCCGCAGCGCGACTGCCACGGTGGCTAGAGACAATCGCGACCTTTCCCGCCACGTTGCTTTAAGTGGAAAACTAGGCGGTTAAACGCGTCGGGACCGATGCCGAGATCAAGGCGTTCGAGAGCCTTGGGAGTGCCGCTTTCGATGCCACAATGACTCGCTGTTCGAATGACCGCTGAGTGTCAGAACGGCGTCGTGTATTCCCGCCGCCATTTATCCGAGTGACCGTCGGCGCTCCTGCTCATCAATGACAGCACGACGAGATCCTTTCGACACAGCGATGTGTAGCCTCACGAGACGAGCAGCAGCTCGAGCATCCTCGAGCGTCAGGCTGTTCCTGGGTGCACGCTCAATGACCTCGTGCATAGCGAACTGAGCAATGAGCGCTTCACCAGGAAGGCTCGGAATTCCGCGGCGAGACCTCGCTCTGTTCTCCATCTCCGCATCGACGCCAAGCCGGACGCCGTTCCGCTGCACATGTGCCACGACAGTTCTCACGAGACTGTCGAACTGCTTCTGACGCGCGAAACGCGTGGCCTCTGCCTGCGTACTCCGCACGGCCGCGGCCACGTCACGGCCGATCAGCAGATCGACCCGGCGCATCCGCTCTGCGACGATCTCGACAGCTCGGGCGTACACGATGTTTTCCACCGACATAGGCGGGAGACCCATGCGCGCCCTGGTCTCTGCGTAGGCCTCGGCGAACTCGCGCATGCGGGCGCCGCTCTTGAGCATGTGCTCGGTCAGCGACTCGGCGAACACGGTGAACTGCCGCACATGCTCGGGCCGCGCCGGGTCGTTGAAGTAGGCGTCGGCCTCGCGCTCGTTGGCCCGACGCTCAGCCGCAGTCGTCGCATGCAGAAGTTTCGGCGGCAAGCCGGCCCTACTCAGGCTGCGCTTAAGACGTCGCGCGGCCGCGTTGGCCTCCAGCTCGGACTGGTAGATCTGCGGGTCACTACGCCGGTTGCGCTGCAGCTCGACTCGGCGCTCCTTGTTGCGCTCGGCCCACTGCCGAGTGACCTGCTTCGTACGCTCGGGGTCCGCATCCCGCCTCGCTGCGGCCCGGGCGTTCACCTCGTCGCGATGGGCCTCGTAGTAGCGGTTGTAGTACTCGCGCACCTTGTCGCGATTGTCCGCCACCCACCGCTGCTGATACTCACGCCTGCGCTCCGGATGCTCCACCCGCCACCGCTTCGCCCGCTCCCTCCCCCGCGCCCGCACCTCCGCCTCCCGATGCCGGCGAGCCGCAGCCCGACGCATCGAATCCCGATTGAGCTCACGGGCCCGGTCGAGATGTTCCGAACGCCAGAGCCGATTCAGCTCGCGGATCCGGTCGCGATTCGCCGCCACATATTGGCGCCGCTTCTCCGCCTCGTCAGACGGATGCTCCGCCAGCGCCTTTCGCGCCGCGGCGGCTTCTTCAGATGAGTCGTTCATGATCGCTGCTATTCGGCAGGCGGCGGGGCCAGCTCGATGACCAGGGCGAGGAGTTCCGAGCGATGTGCCGTCGGATTCGTGATCACACGCCCGATCGCGACGCGCAGCCGTTCGGCATCCTCATCGGCGATCCCAGCGACAGGTTCCAAGCAGTACGCGATGTCGTTCTGCAGGTTGGGGCCGTCATCGTCGACGGCTATCTCTGGATAGTAGAACAGCGCCGCCAGCGCGGTGCGGCTGAGCAGGTCGTCGAACTGCTCCTGCGGGATTGTCATAGTGAAGCCTCCTGTGCGCGGTCGTGGGTGAGCCAATCATGCCGCTACCAGGAGGTACGCCAACCGTGACAGGCCGTTTGGTGCGCCTCCACACGGCACCGGCAGGCCGAAGCGCCCGTCACCTTGAGCGAGTAGAGCCGGCGTCATGCGACGGCGCTCGCCCGTTCTCGGATTCCTGTCTCCACGTTATTTTCCAACGCTCCCACTCTTGCCATCGCTGACGAGGAATGCGGTTCATGTCAGGTCGCTCGGTGGGGCCAGATGGGAATGCAAAAACCTTCACGAGTGGTGGCCAATAAGTGTCGACACACGCGTCAGATTTCGACCGCACCAGGAGACGGGGGTACCGGCGTTGGTTCGCCGCTGAGGATTGCTGTCACGATCATCTCTGCCCGTGGCACGAGAAGGTCGCCCGGATAGAACTCCTCGTAGAACTGCTCCGCGTCCGCGAGCGTGGAGATGTTACACAGAGCGAGCAGGAGGCGAATGTCGCGGGTATCGCGCCCGGGCCGGTTCGCTCGGAGTTTCATGGCCAGCATCGCCTCTTTTGATGCCACCTCAATGACGATGCCATCCTGATCGTAGATCGTCTCCCATTCGACGGCGCGGCCGAAACTGGGAACGGCGTCGGCATTGGTGACCTCGAAGTTCAGCCAGTGCGTATCCCACCCGTGCCGCCGGGCGACCCGCCCCGCCGCTGCTGCGACGGACTCGTCCGAGCCTGGATGGACATGAAGGACATCTAAATCCTGCGTTGTGCCCCGGTCAAAGTAGCGCAAAGCGAGTGCTGCACCGCCCACAAGCCGAATCCCAGCCACCTCGCCCGCGTCGCGAAGTTCGGCGACAAGCTCACGCAGACCGATAATGATGTCGCCGCGGTCGAGGGCAGTACCTGACATCAAACGCTGGCGAAGGTGTCGGCCCACGCCAGCACGCCGCGTTCGGCGAATTCCTTGGGCACGTCGCCACGTTCGGGCGCTGGGTCGGCCGGGTCAACGCGGAAGACGACTGGTCTGGCGAGTGTGCGATCGGGGTTGTTCACCCATCCAGGGAGTGGGACATGTTCTTCATTCAGCCGCCACGCCACGAGAGCCGCGATGGCGGCATCCCACACGCGATCTCCAGTGCGTTCGGGCTCCGTCAGCCCAAGAATTCCTCGAACGAGTCCGTGTTCGGCGGTGAGGTTATCGTTCAACTGGATGAGCGCCCGGAGCGCCCGGTCGGCGTCGTTTACCCGAAGGTAGTCACGGATCGCTTCTGCCGCGCTGGCAGCGTCGTCTCGACGAGTGGGAGCGGCATAGAGGCGGTGCCCGGCGCCAGCGAGCAGCCGATCAACGGTGCTGTACGCTGCGTCGCGTCCGCGCTCATGATGGGAGACGCTGGCCTGATCGATGCCAGTGAGCTCTGCCAGCCTCGCCTGAGTGAGATGTTTACTCCGGCGAGCGGCCCGCACGAGAGTGGATGAAGCTGCCACGACACCCTCCCCTTCCAATATGACTGCTAAATCATATTCTAGGGCAAGTCGGGCCCGGTTGTCAGCATGCGAGCATCCGCTCATCGAAGCGGCCGACGCCTTCGGCGTGCAGTCCCTTCGTCATGCGACGGCCGGCCACGGCTTCACGAACGCGCGCCGCCATCAATTTCAGGAGGCTGATCGGCCCGATCAGAAGAAGCTTCAGGGTATTCCAGAGACACAGAATCACGAGCAGGTTCAGCCAACTTGGCCCGCCGGCATCTACCTGCGCGCGGCAATAGACAGCTGCGAGGGCATACGGAACGGCGAGCAGCATCGCCGGCACACCCCACTTCAGCCCGCGCCGCGTATTGATCGCGTCGATCACGATGGCGGTCGGCATGAACCGACGCAAGAAGAAGTAGCTGCGGGCCGTGGCGGCCAAAATGAATCCAAACATAGTGAGGCCTTTCAGATGTTCGGCAACAAGAACCTGAAAGGACTGAAAGTCATACCATCGCAACGAGCGACAGCGCGTAATAGAGGTTGCCTAGAAACACTGTAGAACTGGATGCCCGAGGGCGAAAGTGCCTCTCGCACATTTCAGAGCGGATGCTCCCGAGCGCCTGTTCGCGCGCATCCGCTCAACGATATTCGGGACAGCATGACGGCGAGCGAAAGTGTCCGGTACTTCCGCGCGCCGACCGGGACGCCGCGTTGGACTTCGACCTGGTCTTGGTCGTCGAGGTCAGGTTCTTCCAGCGCCGGGCCTAATCCCTACGCCGCCACGAGGACGTCCGCAATGCGTTGGGTCAGGGGTTCGTCCGGGCATTCGCGATTGTGTCGAGCCAGTGCTGGAATGTTTGCTGGCCCAGCCTCGTACCGGCTGCAGGAAGTAGTCCTCCATGGCGCATGGCCCGGCCCATGGCACCCGGGAGATTGACTTGCAATACGGGTCGTGTCCGGCCGAGTATCCGGAGGTATTGCTTCACCATGTCGGGCAGGTTTTCTTCGCGCGGACCGGCGAGGTCCGGGGCGAGGCCCAGCGGCTCGCCAGTAGCGATGCGTAGAAGTTCCACGGCCACTTCTGCGGCGGCAATCGGTTGGGACCGCATTGCGGGGACAATTTGTATGCCAAGCATGCTGCCGCGGCTCACGGTTTGCTGGGCGAACTCGTGAAATTGGGTCGTGCGCAGCATCGACCAGCCCACACTAGAATTCATCACTCTCTGCTCCTGAGCGGCCTTCCCGGCATAGTATCCGGAGCTCGCCTTCGGGGCCCCGATGATGGAGAGTGCAACATGGTGCCGTACCCCGGCTTCATGTTCGGCAGTGAGTAGATTTTCGGTCACGGTGCTGAAAAACGCGACAGCGACCTTGGCGGAGAGACTCCCCGTGGAGGTGAGGTCAATGACGGTCTCGATGCCCGCGATCCGATCCGCGAGCCCCCGAGAGGAAGTCAGGTCTGTACCCGACGCGCGACTCAAGGCGAGGGTCTCGTGGCCAGCAGACCGGGCTGCGCTCATCACGAGTGTGCCGATAGTCCCGGTGGCTCCGGCGATGGCGATCTTCATGGTTGGAAAACCTTCCGGTGGAATGGACGCCGTCACTGCCCTTCTGGCAGACGTTTTGAACGTGTGAGGGAACCACCAACGGTCCAACACACGGCCGCTAAACCAGTCAGGCGATCTGGTAGGTCTCTTCGCCGATCTCTACTTCGACTTTGAGCCGGCCGCCGACCGCTTCAACGTACTTTCGGAGTGTGTCGACCTGGGTTCGTTCGATGTCACCGTGCTCAATGCGGGAGATCCGGTTCTGAGTGACGTGCAGCAACGCCGCCAGTTCAACTTGAGTGAGGTCGTTCGCTTCGCGGAGCTCACGGAGCCGATAGGCACGCACCTCGTCGAGCATCCGCTTCTTGTGCTCGTCGACAGCGGCCCGATCTACTGGGCGCCGGGCGAGCATGTCGTCAAGGCTGGTCATAGTCTCGGTCTCTCCTAGGTTGAATTCGGAACGTTGGGGTACACCATCGTGGTCCGGTGTTGGGATTGAGGGGCGTGCAATTCAGTTGTCGTTCTTCAACCGCTTGAGGTGTTCATCGAATCGGTCATCGGCAATCGAGATGTTCGTTCTGTACCAACGTTTCCAATTTCCGGCCTTGTCACCTGCCACGAGGAAGATGGCTTTCCGTCGCTGGTCGAATGCAAACAGTGCGCGCAACTCGGATCTTCCGGCCGAACCCGGCCGGAGCTCCTTCATATTCTTATGGCGAGAATCAGTCACGGTGTCAACGATCGGTCGGCCGAGCTGCGGTCCCCTTTCGGCGAGCAGCTCGATCGCGGCGATCACTTGTTCATACGAATCATCGTCGAGGTCGCTTAGCCAGTCCTCGATGAGCGTCAGGTCAACGGCCCACATGTCATATCCAAACTATAACTCTCAGGGTGTATTACATCTACGGTTTACGGAAGATTGTGTGGTTCATGCCTATCCATTGCAGAGAGCGTATTCGGGACGGTCGCGGTCGAACGTCCTTGGCGCAATCTGTGGACGGTCCTCATCGAGTGAGCCCTGCAAGTACTCTCGACCGGCTTAAAGCATCGACGCGCTGGTCTCGACCCAGGCGCTGGGCAGCCTCGAGCGCGGCACGAGCGCGAGCGGCATCGAGCTTCTGTGCCGTGGACTCCGGTAGTGCACCGAGCGGCTTCGCGCCAACGATGGCGTAACGATCTCGGTAGGCCGCGACGGCGCATCCGCTTTGGTGCCAGGCGACTGCGGCCGACCCGCGCGGCACGGCACCGAGCGCTCGAGTCCACGGCTCCCCCGCGAGCAACGCCCGGTCCAGAACTGCGGCCGCGCGCGATTCGATCAGCTCGGCCCGCTCGGCCAACGCCTGATGAATGGCGGCATCCATCGGCCCGAGCGCACGAGGAATCAGCCCGGCGACGAGACGCGGTGCACGGCGCGTGCGACCAGCTCCGGTTCCCCGCGAGACGACTACCGCGACCCTGGCCCGAAGCACGGCCGCAATGTCCTGGGCGTCCTCGAACCCGCGCGCCGCGACCACGCGCGGCAACAGGCTCACAACATCCACAAAGTGAGCCTCGGCCCGCCGCAGCTCCGCAGTCAACGGGCCGAAGGCATCCGAATTGATCGCTTCGGAAGCCTGCGAAGGTGACAGACCGCTCGCGCGCACGAGAGAAACCCACCGGTCGTGCTGCGCGGCCGCCGCCAGGGTCTCGTACTCCGCCGCGAGTTGCGCCACCGAACCCCACGCATCCTGCTCGGCCACCAGAGTCTCGTGCGCCGACAGCTCCGCGCCGACGTGCTGCAAAATGCCGCAGAGGATGCTGCGCGCCGTCACGTCCGCAGCGTCACCCGGCCGCGGCCCGACATGGGCGACGTCGGGCCGGTCAACGGCGACATAGGCGGTGTTCGCCTCGCGTCCCCGTGTCATTGCGACGTATAAGTTCTCGCGCGGCATACTCGGCGCGACGACGACGTGCGCAGTGTCGGTCGTGATCCCCTGCGCCCGATGCGACGTGACCGCGTAGCCCAGCTCGACATGCTCCGCGACGTACGACGCGGGAAGAAGCACAGTGCTCCCCCACCGGCGTCCGTGCCGTCGCACCTCGACCGAACCGTTTCGACCAAGGCCGATCACATTCCACCGGTCGCCGTTCCGCACCCAGCTGCGCGACGCATACAGCCGCCGGTCGTTGCGGCGCGTGATGACCGTGTCACCGACGGCGGCGCGGGTTCCGTCGTGCAGGGCGACTTCGCGCAGGGCGTTCACACGGCCCTCCAGAATCAGTTCTGTGCGAGCGCGCACGTTCAGCGCCGCGACGGCCTCGTTCGAGTCGCTGATCAGCACGGTCGACTTGCCAGAGCGGATGTCCGCGCGCCAAGCCTCGTAGGCGGCATCCGCCATCGCCTCGGTACTGCCATCACGCAGGCGGTCGTGCGCGGAGTAGAGATCGATCGACTCCGGGCGACCCTGGCGAAGCCCGAGGGATGCCGTCTTCTCCCACTCGTGCACAAAGCGGTGCACGTCGACAAGTTCGGGCGCATCCGCTCGATCGTGCACGAGCAGCGAGAACGCACCTCCCGCGTCAACCGACTGGAGCTGGGCGTAGTCGCCGATCAGTAGAACCTTCGCGCCCGCCGAAGCAGCAAGCGCGGTGATCCGATCCAGGGGTAGCGTGCCCGCCAAGGATGCCTCGTCAATGATCACGAGCTGACCGGCCTGAAATGTCAAACCGTGGTCGAGATGCGTCTGCCACCACTTCGCCAAGTTCTCCGTTGGGATTCCAAGGTCCGTGGCCAGCACCGTCGCGGCAGCGGCCGAGGGAGCCAGCCCGACAACCGAACCAGCTCCGTGCGCTGCCTCCCAAGCCCGTCGCCGGGCGTTCATCGCCGTCGTTTTGCCCGCACCGGCCGGCCCCACGAGAACATCGATCACGCGACCCGAGCCTGCAACGGAGGAGAGCGCCGCGACTTGGTCAACGGCGAGCCGCCCACCACCTGGCAACCGCGAAGATGCAGCCGATCCGAGCGCCACCCGTGGTGCCGTCAAAAGCGCGGCCCGCTCGAGCAGGCGAGACTCCGCAGCCAGCAGTTCGGTCGAGGTGAACACGACGGAATGCTTCGGCCGAAAGACCGACGTCCCATCATCCCGCTGAAACTCCACCGGGCTCGCGGCGAGCTCGGGTGGCGTGAGGCGCAGGGACGCGCGCTCGGCAGCATCCACTATGAGGCCGACGACGGCTTCCCGATCGGATGCCAACGCGAACCGGTACGGCATCGTTTGGCGCACGGCCTCGGCGGTGAGATTCCAGTGCCGCCAGGTGGCGCGCTTCTCGCTGACGGACGTCATCACGCTCACCCCGAGCGCATCCACAGCCTCGCGCGGCAGGTCCTCCGCACGCAGCAGCACCGGTGACGACTCGGCGACTGTCAAAACGTCGTGCCCGAGCACGCGGGACGCACGTTCGCGCCACGCCGCCGTGAGGTCCGCGAGCGAGTGCACCTGCTTCGCTGGCCGCGTCGCGAGGGTGGCCTGCGCGCGCAGCTTCGTGATCGTCACCGGCGTCGGACGCCGCCCGTGACTGGTCACATACTCCTCGATCAGCCGGTCGGTCTCGACATCGATGTGCCGGGACCGCGTCGAGAATTCCGCAACGAGCGTTTCCGGCACGCCCGTCAGAGCCCACGCGGGGTGGCGGTCTCGCCCCCGTTCCCGCTGCTGCCACTGCACGCCGAGCGATCGGGTGAGCTCGTCGGCGAACAGGGATTCGTGCAGTTCGGAGAGCGCCACCACGGCCTCGTGCATCGGCCGGCCGTCGAGTGAGCGCCATTTGCCGTCGAGCACGGTCTGCACCTTGCTGCTGATCACGATGTGCGTGTGCAGGTGCGGGTCGCCGGCCCGGCTGTCGAAATGATCGAACGCCGTCGCGATCAGCCCGGTCACATCGACCTGAGCCACGGCACCGCCCTGCGCCGTCGCGCCGGTGCGCGTCGCCGCCACCTCCCGCTCCATGTACGCGAGTACCTCGGCCACCGCCGCATGGTGCGCCGCCACGATGCGCGCCTGCGTGGCCGCGTCGCCCACACCCCAAAGGATGCTCGCCGACTTCGGAATCGAAAACGTAAAATCATAGCCGGCCACAGCACGACGACGTTTCTCGTCGGGCTGGTCAACAGCGGATGCCGCGGCCCGCTCGGCAGGTCCGCCACCGTCGTCGCGTGGCCCGTCCAGGGCGTGCGCGGCGGCGGTGCGATAGACCGGGTAGGCGCGACCGAGGGGCTCGCCGGTGACCGGATCGCGGCCCAACCCGATTAGCAGTTGCAACTGTGCCTCGGTGACGACATCGCCTTCAACGATGAAACCCTCACCGAGGCCGGGCAGGCCACCGCCCATCCACCGGCCTGGCGGCGTGCCTTCCTCGGTGTAGTACCGAGTGAGTGGGGTAGACAGCAGGCGTTTGCCGTCACCAGCGGCTACCGTGCGCAGCAGGTATTTGTACCCGTCGCCAGCGCTCATCACCCGCATCGACACCGTCACGGCGGTCACCTCCATCTTCGTGACGAAGGTGCACCGCGACGCACAGGAGGATTCGATGGACGCATCGTCGTCGACTTCGCGTCGAATGGGCTGAATAGGGTCCCCCGTTGGTTGCAGTTCGCCGCGTTCGTCCGCGATGGACGGGATGGGGCTGCTGTCGGACTGCGCTATGAGATCGCGAACTTTGGCAACATATGCCTCCGCCCCGGGCAAGACGCCGCAAACTCTTCAGGTGTCCAGTCCACTTGGATCAGGGGCCTTCTTCCAGGCCCGGGCCGGCAGAAGTGTCGCGGACTGCATCCCTTTTAGGTCGGCCTTGACAGATTGGCAACCGACGACAAGCCTCTTAAGGACCTAACGTAAACTCAAATTTTTCCGAAAATCTTCGAAAACTCTTATGTCCATCAGGAGCCGGGCGGTTCCCTTACCTCCATCTGTTCTCGGTCAATTTAGATCGGCTGAAATTGATTCCGGTGAGAAGATGATGACCATTGGAACCGCTTTGAGCGACACAAAGAGCCCTCGAAAGGAACCTCGTGGGTTTGCACCGGGCTGAGTTGGACGCTCCCCTGATCGCGGGCGAGGCCTTCCCTTCCGTGCCGCTCTTAGGCTTGGCTCGCGGCCGGGCGCATGTTTAGCTAACTATCCCCTGGCTGGGATCGGTAAATCACTAACCGTGACTACCCTATTCTTCGAAGATGCAACAACCTTTGGAACAAGCCAGTAGCTCCTGGTATTCGGCAGTCATCTCGGGCTTTCTCGGCTCCCGACCCGTATTCAACGGGTGGCAATTACTCGGCGGTATCGCGGGATTGTGCGTCTCAGCTGCAATGTTCACAGGACAGCCAGGATTCCTGAACTTCGCCGACGTTCTTGACTTCTTCCATTTGCCGGGCGGGGCAGGGGATTTCGTCCGCGATATGAATTCATGGGCAGCCGATACCTTCTCAACGACCCTCGGCGCTGCGTTTCTCACCCTTCTTTTTCTGGGTTGCTTCATTGCTATGGCGTTCAATTTTGAGTCGCACGTGGTGCCGTCGTCACCAAGCCCCGCGACATTCTGGGTTGCACTCTTGTTCTCACAGAGCGCGGGCTTCGCAAACCTCGGGTGGACAGTCTTCCTATGCATTCTCGGAGTACTCGACGTGTGTCGCAAATTTTGGAGTTTCCAGCCTTTAGCAATGGCCCTCATCGAACCTTTCATCGTTCTACTATCGCCCGCCGCCGTATTTGCGCAGTTGCTTTTGAACCGCAACCGCTGACTCCGTGCGTTAGGGATCAGCCGACGGATACTCCCCACCGATCGACGCTCACCGACTTTAGATGTTAACGTTTTCTGGACGAAAGCGCACCTGACCCTAAGTCCAATCAAGTCGCCGTTGACGAAGCACCGACAATTGTTGACGCCCCTAGCTTTCTTGGGGGCCAGAAGTCGGGCGTTTGTACCGAGTTTTAGGCAGCGTTAGCCATGTGGGCGTCGTTGAGGTAGCTGTCGATGTGTTCCTCGA
>NZ_SOFW01000035.1:0-145186 GCF_004402315.1 Cryobacterium sp. TMT1-3 | reverse complement strand
CGGGAAGCACTGCGGCTTTCCGCACCTTTGGGGTACGTATAGATACATTACGGCCACCCAGCCCACCCGTCAAAACACACCCCACCCGGGCGTGTCGCACGGGGTGCGGGGGAGACTGGGAACGTGAGCAGACCAGGGAAGATGACGCAGCAGCATCCACTTGAGCATCGTGCCTGGATCTTGCGCCTAGGGTTTCGCCGCAGCCTGCTGCGACCGAGTGATTCCGACCGGAGTGACCGAGTCACTTATATCGAGTTGTTCTTCGATCTCATCTTCGTCTTCGCGCTCACCCAGCTGTCGCGCTACCTCTACGCAAACCAATCCTGGGTCGGTGCCCTCGAGTCGATCATTCTGGTGCTCGCTCTATGGTGGCTCTGGGTTTACACCACCTGGGTGACGAACTGGCTCGACCCGGCGAGGCTCCCGGTGCGCGGCGTCGTGATCGGCCTCTCGCTCGTGGGCCTCGTGATCAGCACGTCGATCTACGATTCGTTTGGAGATCAGGGTCTGGTCTTCGCTGTCGCCTACGTTGCCCTGCAACTGGGGCGCACGGTTTTCATGGTGCTCGCCCTCGCCCGGCATGACCCAGCCCTGCACGCGACTTTTCTGCGCATCCTGGTGTGGCTCTCGGTCGCCAGCTTGTTCTGGATCGGCGGAGCCCTCCTGCCACTGTCGTTGCGGCTGCCGGCCTGGCTGATCGCCCTCGCGATTGAGTACGGCTCAGCGAGCCTCGGGTTTCGCCTTCCCGGATTGAAGGCGCCGGGAGTCGATGACTGGGACGTCTCCGGTCCCCATATCGCGGAGCGCAGCGCCCTGTTCGTGATCATCGCCGTCGGTGAGTCCTTTCTGGTGACCGGGTTCGCGTTCGTCGACCAGGAGGCATCCGTTGTTGGAATCTTCGGCTTGTTCCTCGCTTTTGTGAACGGCGTCGCCATGTGGTGGCTCTATTTCGATCACGGAGAGCGCGCCGGGAGCAAGGCGATTTCAGCGTCGAGCGAGCCGGGTCGGATCGCTCGGCTCGCCTACACCTACGTGCACGCCATAATCATCGCGGGAATTGTGCTCACCTCGGTCGCTGACAAGTCGGTACTGGAACACCCGGGAGATGCCATGACGCTTGCGGTGGCCGTGACCATTGTGGGCGGGCCCCTGTTCTATCTCGTCGGGCTGCTGCTGTTCCGCTGGATCGTCGCGCGCACGCTGCTCATCTCCCACGTCGTCGGGCTCGGGCTGCTCGCCCTGACCGGTGCCGCGGGGGCACTCCTGACTCCGCTCGGGCTGGGTGCCGCGACCTCCGTCGTTCTGGTCATCGTCGCGGCCTGGGAGACGATTGCGCGCGTTCGCGCCGGCACGACCGACGACGACGCCGGTTGAGCGGATGCCGGGCCAACCTTGTGGCCGCGGGCCCCGGTTAGAAACTGGGCCTGCGGACGGGGCCCCGGCCCCGTCGCAGTGCGGGGAGAATGGGACGTTGGACTCTGGTGCTTGGGCCGTGCAGCCGAGATACTGAGCGGAGCAGCATCGTTTCGCAACGATCAGGAAGGCAATCATGGGTTCCCTCACGTATAACCGCGTCGTCGTGGAGATCGACGATCGCACCCTTGCTCACCTGCAACTCGTGATCGTGCAAAAGCTGCGCCGGGGTGAGAGTTTTCTGCTGTCCTGGCAGGATTCGGCAACGGCCGGTTCCGGACGCAGCTCGATCTGGCTCAATCCGGCCATCCCGCTGTATTTCACGTTCGCCAGCCGGCACGCCGCCACACTCAACCGACAGTGGATCGAAGATCTCAGCCGATCAGCCAACAGTGCTCCGGGACTCGTCATCGTCAGCGAGGTCGGATCCCTGCCGGTGACCACGCTTGCGGCGCGGCCGACGTCCACGTTCGATGCGAAAACGATCGCGCGCACCGACACCGGGCTCATTCAGTCCGTGTAGCGCGTGCTTATTCGGGCTGGGTTCGCAGAATCGCCGCGAGTTGGAGTGCGACTTCGTTGTCCGGGTCCAGCTTGAGGGCTCGCTCGACCTCACGCCGTGCGCCAGCGGCATCCTGGTTTGTATAAAGAACGATGGCGTTCTGCACGGCGATGGCAGCGTCCTGCGGTGCCAATTCCACCAGTGGGGCCAGGGTCTTCGCGGCACCGGCCACATCACCCTCGGTGAATTGCCCCACCGCGAGCGCGCGCTCGGTAGCCACGGTGTGGGGAAGCCCGACTCGTGACCGCTCTGCCCAATCGATCGCGCGTGCGGAGGCTCCGGGAACGCCGGCATCTGCGGCAGCGGCGAATGACTGGGCGGCGATTCCGGAGAGGTCGGCATCCCACGGACGAATGGCGGAGGCGGTGCTGAACGCGCTTTCGGCTGCGGCGATCTCGCCGCGGGCTGCGTGCGCGACGCCTGCGGCGAGGGGAACTTCGGCGCTGACCACGACAATCAGCCAGATTGACCAAACCGCCAGCAGAATTGAACGACCGGCCGCCGCAGTTCTGCGCTGCGAACTCGACCGCAGGCGAATTCGCAGCCCGCCTTCCGGCCTGCCTGCCACGAGGATTCCCAGCAGGAGGGCGGCGACGATGGTCGTTGACGGCGCCGTGAAGTGCGTGAGCAGGGCAACACCGAACCCACCGAGGGCCGCGAGGGAACCGGCGAGAACGTCGCGACGGGCGGCATCCGTTTTCGGGGATGCGGCCGGACCGCGCCTTGCCGCAGTCGGCTCGGCATCAGGCAACCGCCGCCAGGAGCGAAGACCGAACACCGCGGCCGTGATGAAGAGACCGCCGACCACGATGAGCAGCGGAATGCCGCCGGCCAGAAGAACCTGCAAGACCCCGTTGTGCGGAGAATCCAACACCGATTCACTCGTGGAGTTGCCCGCATTGGCGTTGAGGAATCCGCTCACTCCGACGCCGAGCGGATGCTCAGCCACTACCCCAGCGGCATCGCTCCAAAACGTGAACCGGCCCTCGAGGGACTGTGTCGAGAGCGGGCTCGCGCCGAGCACACGATTGCGGGTGAAGGGCACGGCCAGCGCCCCGCCGATGAGGAGCATGCCCGCAAGGGTGGCAATCCCCACGAGGCGAAGTCTCTGCCGGCCCGACGACCGCACGATTTCGAGGGCCATCAGAATGCCGAGCACTAGTACCGCAGCGAGCAGCCCTGCGCGCGACGCACTCAGGATGACGGTCGCGACGGCGAGCACCAAGGCCGTACTCAACCAGACTCGCTCGGCCAACCCCGTTCTCGGGTTGGTCCAGGCGCGCAACACGGGAAGCATCAGCATCGCGCAGAAAATAGCGCCGAGCACGCCCTGGTCGGTGGCGTTTCCGGTCAGGGACCCGGGGCGGGCCAGGTCCGTGGCGATGGGCCGTGCTCCGACCGCTTCGAGCAACGAGACCAGGCCGAGGGCGATGGCGGCCGTCGCGATCGCACGCACCAGCGTGCGCAGGCTGTCGGCAGGAGCGCCGGGGCCAAGCAGACGCGCGCCCGCCCACAGCGCACCGAAGTAGACCGGCAGGGTGACGAGGCCCTCATAACGCGGCCAGCGCCCCATGAGCTGCACGCCGGGGGCCGCCGAGATCAGCACGCTCAGCAGTGCGAGGGCGAGGGCAGCGGATGCCGCAGCCACAAACCAGCGCGGCAGCCGTCCGCGTGCGACCGCGACCGAGGCGAGTGCGACGGCGATGGCTGCGAGGGCGTCCTTCGGCAGGAACCAGCGCACGAACGCGTCGGGAAGAAAGACGATCGACGAGGCAATGAGCAGCCAGAGCGCGACCGTGGCTGCACGGCGGCGGGCGGGCGGGATCGCGGCGGGTCTGGGGACCTGGCGCTGCGGCATCCGCGTGGCGGGAATTGCTTTGGACATCACGAAGCGGCCTTCGACACATCAGCCGTCGAAGGCCGCCCGTCGATGCGGGTGCGTGCTGCTATTTCAGCGCCAAGGCGGTGCGGCGACGCGCTCGGATGGTCAACGCCAGACCGCCGAGTGCCATGAGGGCCAGGGCGAGCCAGCCCGACGAGAGGTCGGTGCCGGTGTCGGCCAGAGCCACGACCACTGCGGCCGAGGTGTAAGAGACACCGTTTTCGTCAACCAGCACGATGTGGTGCGTGCCCGACGCGATGTTCGCCGGCATGGGGAAGCTGCCGCTGACGCGACCCAGTGCGTCGGCGGTGAGGGTTCCGAGCAGCACCGGGGTGGAGTGCAGCCAGATGTCGACAACCTCAAACGGGGCGAAGCCGGTGCCGGTGATCGGGATGCTCGCTCCCGGGGCGATGGTCTTCTGCGGCATGGTCACGCGATCGCTCTTCGGTCCGACGACGGAGACGGAAGTCACCCCTCCGGTCTGAGGCAGCAGAGCTGGTGAGACCGGCGTAGATGTCGTGTTCGCCGGCTGGACTGCTTTCGTAGACTCACTCCAGAACGTGGCCGACCCGGTCGCCATCCCGGTCACCCGCACGTTCAGGGTGCTGCCGAGGTCATCTTCGGTAATCGTGTACGTACTAGAGGTTTTGACATCGCCGTAGCTACCGGACCGATGCCACGCGTAGCTCAACTCTGGGTCAGACGGGGTCCAGGGGCCAGCCACGGAGAGGGTCTGGCCCACACGAGCCTCACCGACGATCGCCACTTCACCCGAGATGGGGTAGGCCGTACCGTCAAGAACCAGAGTTGCGTCGATGTTTGAAACCTCGAAGTCCTTCGCGACTTTGATGCTCTTGGCGCCCTCGGCAGTGGGTGCATTGTCGTTGTACACCACAGCGAATCCCGTCGGCGTGCCGTAGGAGCCGAAGCTCACCTTGTAACTGCCGGCAGCGAGAGAATTCACGGAATACGAGCCGTCGGAGGCCGTGTAGTCAATGCCGTTGAAGCCAGGGGTTCCGTCCGCTGCGAGAATGGTTACTTCAATATTCTCTGCGGGTGACGTCGTTCCCAAGACGTTCTTCGAGACGACCCCGGAGATGACACTGCCCTGCTCCAGGAGGAAGTCGGCAGTCACATTGGCCCCGTCCAATGGCACCGAGGTTGTTAGACCGAGAAATCCGAAACCGTCTGCATTCGGTGCCGAGAAGGACACAATAGCCTCTCCTGTGCTCATGCCGGAGAGTTCATAGCGCCCGTCGACTTTCGTCGTTGTGCCGCGGTAGGACTGCCCAACACGGACACGGACGGATGCACCGGCGACCGGAACGATGCCGTTCGGCGTCACCCCGGTGACGGTACCGGAGATCGTCAGGTTCTCGGCGACAGTCGTAGCGAGTGGCGGGTTCTCCTCGACCGCAGTGGCCGGAGCCGCCGCGAGGGCCCCGAAGGTTAGGACGGCCGCTACTGTGAGCACGACCGCGAAGCTATGCTCCCGGATACGTGTGAACAAGTTCCCCATGATGACCTTCGATCTCGTGCGAGCGTTGGTCATGCGTGCATGTCCGAACGCGCGGAGCAATGCCCCCCACTGGATCCTATGTGGCGCAACAGATCGCAGCATCCGCTTCCTGGCCTGCGTGTCAGCCCAAACCGGGTGCCCCTCGAACGCGCGAGATCGCGGACCGGGCACGAGAAAGGGGCCCGCACAGTACGCGGGCCCCCTACGTTTGCGACGGCCTAGTGCTTGGCGACCAGGGTGAGCACGTCGTAGGACGCGACGAGTTCGTCATTCTGGTTGGTCAGCACGGCATCCCAGCGCACCTCGCCGTACTCGTCGGTCTCCCGCGGGGTGATCTGCTTCGCGGTGAGCGCGACCCGAATGCTGTCGCCGGGCGAGACCGGCGTGACGAACTTCAGGTTCTCGAGGCCAGAGTTGGCGAGTACCGGGCCGGGTGCCGGGTCGACGAACAGGCCGGCGGCCCAGGAGACGAGGAGGTAGCCGTGGGCCACCCGGCCGGGGAAGAACGGGTTGGCCGCGGCGGCCTCCTCGTTCATGTGGGCGTAGAAAGTGTCCCCGGTGAACTGCGCGAAGGTTTCGATATCCGCTAGCGTCACCGTGCGGGAATCCGAGACGATCTGATCGCCGATCACGAGTTCGGCGAGGCTCTTTCGAAACGGATGCGTGCTTCCAGCCCGCGCAGACGCGCCCTGGTGCCAGATTCCGGTGATCGCCGTGAGCATCTCGGGCGACCCCTGAATGGCGGTGCGCTGCATGTGGTGCAGCACGGCACGGATGCCGCCGAGCTCTTCACCGCCGCCGGCCCGGCCCGGGCCGCCGTGCACGAGCTGCGGCACCGGCGAACCGTGCCCGGTTGAGGTGCGGGCGTCGTCGCGGTCGAGCACGAGCACCCGCCCGTTGAAGGCCGAGATGCCGGTCATCAGGGCGACGGCAACCATGGGATCGTGGGTGGCGATGCTGGTCACGAGCGACCCGCCGCCCCGACGCACCAGGGCGATGGCCTCATCAATCGTGTCGTAGCCGAGCACGCTCGACACCGGGCCGAAGGCCTCGACCTCGTGCACGGCGTCGGCCGAAGCATCGTCGAAACGCAGCAGCAGCGGCTCGACGAACGCGCCATCGGGAGCGAGCGCGGTCGTGCCGTCGGCGTGTAGCACGGCCGGGGCATCCGTTCGGCCGACGACCAGATCGCCACCGGCGGCCTGCAGGCGAGCAACCTGCCTGAGTACCTCGAGGCGCTGCGCGGTGGAGGCGAGCGGGCCCATCGTGACGCCCTCAGCTCGGGGATCGCCGAGGACGATGCGTTCGGTGATGCGTGCCTGCACGGCGGCGACGACGTCGTCCATGGCCTCGCGCGGCACGATGACGCGGCGGATGGCGGTGCATTTCTGGCCGGCCTTGACCGTCATCTCGGTGACGACCTGCTTGACGAAGGCGTCGAATTCGGGGGTGCCTGTGGCGGCATCCGTTCCGAGAATCGAGGCGTTGATCGAGTCGGTCTCATTGGTGAACCGCACTCCCCCGGTCTGCACCGAGTCGCTCGCGCGCAGCTTCTCGGCGGTGGAGGCCGATCCGGTGAAGGCGACAAGGTCGCCGAGGCGCACGTCGTCGAACAGGGTCGGCACACTGCCGGAGACGAGCTGCAGCGAGCCCTCAGGCAGCAGGCCCGAGTCGGCGAGGATGCGCACAAAAGCTTCGGCAAGGTAGCCGGACGGGGTAGCGGGCTTCACCAGGGTGGGCACGCCGGCCAGGAAGGCCGGCGCGAACTTCTCCAGGGAGCCCCAGACCGGAAAGTTGAACGCGTTGATCTGCACGGCGACTCCGGGCAGGCGCGAGTAGATGTGGCGCGCGATGAAGGAGCCGTCCTTGGAGAGCGGCTCGACCGGCCCGTCGACGTAGACGCGGGCGTTGGGGAGTTCGCGACGCCCCTTGGAGGAGTAACTGAACAGCACGCCGATGCCGCCGTCGATGTCGACCCAGGAGTCTACTTTGGTGGCGCCGGTGCGGCTGGACAGCGCGTAGAGCTGCTGTTTGTGTTCGGTCAGCACCAGCGCCATCTGCTTGAGCAGCACGGCACGCTGGTGAAAGGTGAGTTCGCCGAGCGACTTCTGGCCGACGATGCGGGCGTACTCGAGGGCGGCGGCGAGGTCGAGGCCCTGCGTGCTGACACGGGTGACGACCTCGCCTGTCGAGGCGTCGCAGACATCAGTGCCGGTCGAAGCGTCGGTCGGGGTCCACCAGGATCCCTGCACGTAGCTGGGCAGAATGGTCGTCATGGGGTCTCCTTCAGGCTGGGTGCGGGGTGCTGTCTCGGCCTGGGCGGCCATCAGGCTTCGTCCCAGCGGTAGAAGCCCTGGCCCGACTTGCGGCCGAGCTTGCCCTCGGCGACGAGCCGGCGCAGCAGCGCCGGCGGTTCGAAGCGGGCGCCGAGCTGTTTGTGCAGGTATTCGGCGATGCCGAGGCGCACGTCGAGGCCGACCAGGTCGGTCAGTTTCAACGGTCCGACCGGATGCTTGTAGCCGAGCATCATCGCGGCATCGATATCCGCGGCACTCGCGACACCCTCTTCGAGCATGCGGATGGCTTCCAGCCCGAGGGTGACTCCGAGCCGGGAGGAGGCGAATCCAGGCGCGTCGCTGACGGTGATCGGAGTCTTGCCGAGGGCGGAAACCCAGCTTTGGGCATCCGCTACCAATTCAGGCGAGGTGGCGCTGCCGATGACGAGCTCAACCAGATTCGAGGCAGGCACCGGGTTGAAAAAGTGCAGGCCGAGAAAGCGGGCCGGGCGTGCCAGTTCGTCGGCGAGGTCGTCGATCGAGATCGATGAGGTGTTGCTGGCCAGGGCTGCGTCGGCGGAAAGCTGCGCCTCGACCTTGTGCAGGGCCTCGATCTTGAGCGCGCGCACCTCGGGAACGGCTTCGACGACGAGTTCCCGGTCGGAAAACAGGCCGAAGTCCGCCCCGACGGCGAGGCGGGCCTCGAGTTCCAGCCGGGTTTCGCCGGTGGCGCCGCGGGCGATGCTCGCGTCGACGGCGCGCAGCACGCGGTCGCGAGCAGCCGAGGCTTCGACGTCGTTGCGTTCGACGAGGGCAACGTGGGCTCCGGCGAGCAGAAAGGCGTGCGCGATACCGGCGCCCATGCGCCCGCCGCCGAGCACTCCGACCCGGTCGGGCACGCCCGATTCGCCGCGGTCGCCGAGTTCGAGTTCAGACACAGACATCAGACACGCTCCAAAATGAGGGCCGAGCCCTGGCCGACGCCGACGCACATGGTGGCGAGGCCGTGCTGGGCGTTTTCCCGCTCCATGCGGGCGAGCAGGGTGACGACGAGGCGAGCTCCGCTCGACCCGAGCGGATGCCCGAGGGCGATAGCGCCGCCGTCGCGGTTGACGATTTCTTCGTCGAGGCCGAGGCGACGGATGCAGGCGATGGACTGGGTGGCGAAGGCTTCGTTGAGTTCGATGGCGCCGAGGTCGGTGATGGCGAGGCCGCTGCGCTCGAGGGCGCGTTGGGTGGCCGCGACCGGGCCGAGGCCCATGATCTCCGGGGCCAGGCCGACGCTGGCACCGACGACGATGCGGGCGCGCGGCGTGAGGCCGTACTTCTCCACGGCCTCGCGGCTCGCTACGAGAATCGCCGACGCACCATCGTTGAGCGAGCTCGCGTTGCCGGCCGTAACGACGGAGCCGCCGGCGACGATGGGGCGGAGGGCGGCGAGGCCTTCGAGGGTGGTGTCGCGGCGCAGGCCCTCGTCGACGAGCACCTCGCCCTTTTGGGTGGGAACGCCGACGATCTCGTCGACGAAGTGGCCGGCGTCGATGGCGGCGGCGGCGCGCTGATGGCTGCGCAGGGCGAAGGCATCCGCTTCGGCGCGGGTGATGCCGTCGAGCCGGGCGACCTCTTCGGCTGTCTCCGACATGGAAAAGGTGGCTTTGTCGCGGGCGGCCAGTTTGGGGTTCACGAAGCGCCAGCCGATGGAGGTGTCGAACTGGGCGCCGGGCTTGGCCCAGGCTCGATCGGGTTTGGCCTGCACCCAGGGGGCGCGGGTCATCGATTCGACGCCGCCAGCGACCATCAGATCGGCGTCGCCGGCCCGGATAGCCTGGGCGGCCATGGTGATCGCTGACATTCCCGAGGCGCACAACCGGTTGACGGTGATGCCGGGCACGTGGTCGGGCAGTCCGGCGAGCAGCCCGGCCATGCGGGCCACGTTGCGGTTGTCTTCGCCGGCCTGGGTGGCGGCGCCGAAGATGATCTCCTCGATCAGGCCAGGGTCGATGCCCGCGCGGCGCACGGCCTCACCGACCACGAGTGCGGCGAGGTCATCGGGACGAACCGAAGCCAGCGCCCCGCCGTAACGACCTACGGGGGTGCGTGCTCCTCCAACGAGGTAGGCCTCAGCCATGTTCTCTCCTGACGACGGTGTCTGCGCGGGCATGCGGGAACGACTCGAAACTTACCGACCGTTCGGAAAGTAATTCTGACAGATGCGGGCCGGTTCGCACAACCCGCTGGCGCCTGAGTACGCAAAAGGGCACCCGCCGATTAGCGGGTGCCCTTACTGAGGCGTACTACTGCGAGCGGATGCTAGATGTTGGCGAGTTCCCGCACAGCCGCGTCACCGGGGGTGGCGGAGGTGTAGCTCGCATCGATCTCGGCACGGTCGAGCAGCTCGTCCATGCGGCGCTTGCGCTGCTTGGGAATGAGCGTGACGACGGTTCCGGTCTTGCCCGCGCGGCCGGTACGGCCCGCACGGTGCAGGTAGGTCTTGTATTCGTCGGGGGCGTCGGCCTGGATGACCAGGTCGATGTCGTCGACGTGGATTCCGCGAGCCGCGACATCCGTTGCGACGAGCACGTTGACCCGGCCGCTCGTCAGCATCTGCAGGTTGCGGGTTCGACGAGCCTGGTTGAGGTCACCGTGCAGGCTGGTGGCCTTGACTCCGGCGTCTTCGAGCTGGTCGGCGAGCTGCTCAGCGTAAGCACGGGTACGGCTGAAGATGAGCGTCTTGCCCTCGCGGTTGACGAGTTCTTCGATGATGCGGCCCTTGTCGCGGTGCTCGATGACGAGTACGCGGTGGTCGATCGTGGAGGAGGCCTGGTCTTCACCGGCGACCTCGTGCACGGCCGGGTTGGTCAGGAATTCCTTGACCAGCGAGGCAACACCCTTGTCGAGGGTCGCAGAAAAGAGCAGCTTCTGGCCGCCGGCCTTGGTCTGGCGCAGGATGCGCTGGACCGGCTCGAGGAACCCGAGGTCGCACATGTAGTCGGCCTCGTCGAGCACGGTGACGACGACTTCACTCAGGTCGAGGCGACCCTGGTCGATGAGGTCTTCAATGCGGCCCGCGGTGCCGATGATGATGTCGACGCCGCGCTGGAGGGCGCTGACCTGACGGTACTGCGGAACTCCGCCGTAGATCTGGGTGGTGAAGAGGCCGACGCTGCGGGCGATGGGCTGCACGGTGCGGTCGATCTGCAGCGCGAGCTCACGGGTCGGGGCCAGGATGAGTGCGCGGGGCTTGCGGGCCATCTTGCGGTCCTTGGCGCCGTTGTTCTCCATGAGCTTTTCGACGAGGGGAGCACCGAAGGCGATGGTCTTACCGGATCCGGTCTTGCCGCGGCCGAGCACGTCGCGCCCGGCGAGCACGTCGGGGATGGTCGCAGCCTGGATCGGGAACGGTGACGGAGCGCCGAGGGCGGCGAGTTCGCGCACAATGTTCTCGCCAAGGCCCAGGTCGCCGAAGGTCACACCGACGACATCGGAGGCCGTCGTCGCGATGGCTTCGAGGCGCTCCAGTACGACATCATCGCCGCCAGCAAAGCTCGGCTTGGCGCCGTTTTCGCTGCGCTTCGGGTAGAACTTGCTGTCGCCATCGCTCGGACGGTCGTTGCCGAAGTCGCGGCGCGGCGGGCGGTCGTCGTTGGAGCGACGCGGGGCGCGGTCTTCGAAGCTGCGGGCCGGGCGGTCACCGTAGGAGGGACGCTCGGTGCGGGGAGCACTATTACGGTCTCCATACGAGGGACGTTCGGTGCGAGCCGGACGGTCGTTGTTGTAGGCCGGACGATCGGTGCGCGGGGCACGGTCGCCGTAGGAGGGACGCTCGGTACGGGGAGCGCTGTTGCGGTCGCCATACGACGGGCGGTCGTTGTTGTAAGCCGGACGATCAGTGCGTGGGGCACGGTCACCATAGTTGGGACGCTCGGTGCGCGGGGCACCGTTGCGGTCGCCATAAGACGGACGCTCCGTGCGCGCCGGACGGTCATTGTTGTACGCGGGGCGATCGGTGCGCGGTGCACGGTCACCATAAGAGGGACGCTCGGTACGGGGAGCACTGTTGCGGTCGCCATACGACGGACGGTCGTTGTTGTAAGCCGGACGATCAGTACGAGGGGCACGGTCACCATAGGAGGGACGTTCCGTACGAGCCGGACGGTCGTTGTTGTACGACGGGCGGTCTGTGCGGGGACGGTCGTTGTTGTAGGCCGGGCGTTCATTGCGCTCGCTGTTGGTGCGGCCGCCGTTTTCGGGGCGAACGGAACGCGAGCCGTAGGCCGGGCGTTCGCTTGAGGGGCGCTCGTTTGCACGCGCGGCACGCTCGTCGGCGTTCCAGCGCTGCTTCTTGGGGGCACTCTCATCGGCGCGGTAGCCACGGTGTCCGGGGCTCTTGCTGCCGGCGTTGTTGGAGCCGCCGTGGCCCGATCCGCCCTTGGAGGCGTACTTGGGATCGAAGTTCTTACCGCCGCGACCGACGGGGGAGTTGTGCGAATTGCCTTGAGGCATAAAAATTTCTCTGGGTTGTGTTCAGTACATGGCAGAACAACATCGCACACGCGACGTAACTGAGAACCCGAGCAATCTTGGTCGGGGCCGTTCACATACAGTGATTTTTCACCAGCGGATTACTGGGAAACCGGCCCAACTTGACTTACAAACCCATCCGCGCACAGCACGGTGTCAAGAGCCGACTTGTCTACGCTACCGGAAGCTTGCTGAAAAGTCACGCAGAAGGGTGCACATTGCCTCGCCCTATTCTGGAGACATGACCATTTCGATCAGTATCGAGCCGCCCCGGCAGACCGACGTCGCCGAACTGCTGGCCGCCGGTACCGTCTTCGCGCATTCGCTCTACCCGGTGGAGAACACCTTTCTGCTCAGCACCGACGAACTGGAACGAGCCGGCGTCGCCGTGTACGTGGCCCGCGACGAGCACGGCACCGCCTGCGGCATGGCCGCCCTGGTGCCGCTGCGCTCCCTTGAGCACGCCGCCGAGCTGAAACGGCTGTTCGTACACCCGGCTGCTCGTGGGCGTGGCGTCGCCGGCCGCCTGCTCGACCGCATCGAAGCGGATGCCGCCGAACGCGGCATCCGCTCTCTCGCGTTGGAAACCGGCACGCTGCAGCACGCGGCCATGGCGCTGTACCGCGGTCGCGGCTATGAGCAGATCGAGCTGTTCGGCCAGTACATCGGCGAAGAGCTCAGCGTCTGCTTCGCCAAGAGCCTGTAACTCAGGCGGCACCCTCGAGCAGCCAGGCCGGGAACGCCGAGCGGCTGCGCAACGGTCGCGGCCCGTGTTGGAGAAGTTGGCACGGGTTTCAACACCTGCCAACCTCCGGCAGGCGTGCCGCGACGCTCCGCGAGTTCAACGCGGTCGACCGCCGACTTAGCCCGGCCGGCCGCCGATCCGGCGGGACAGCTCGGCCGCGGTCACCGCCACGGCTGCGGCGAGCGCCGGCCAGCGATCCACGTCGAACCGATCGTTCGCGAAGGTCACGGCGATGGCGGCGGCCGGCCAGCCGGCATGGTCCCGCACCGCGAGCGCGACCGAGGCGATGCCGGGCGTGATCTCACCGTTCTCGGTGGCGTAAGCATCCGTTCGCGCGCGATCGAGCACGGCCCGCAGCTCGAGCCTCGTGCGCGGGCCACGGCCGTCGCGTTGCTCGAGCGCCGCCTGACTCGGGTAGAGCGCACGCAATTGCGCAGCGGGCAGGCCGGCAAGCATAGCGCGACCGCTGGCCGTAAGGTGGGCGGGCAGTCGCACCCCCACGTCGGAGACGAGGGAGGGGCGGTGCGCGGCGCGTTCCTCAACCAGGTAGATCACATCGCGCCCGTGCAGCACGACGAGGTGAGCGCTCTCCCCCAACCGGTCGACGAGTTGCGCGATCAGGGGGCGGCCGAGCCGGGAGAGCGGTTCCTGCCGGCTGAACCCGGAACTCAACTCGAACGCGGCGATGCCGAGGCCGTAGCGGTGTTCCTCGGGCAGGTGCACCACGAAACCCTCAGCCACGAGACAGTCGAGCAGTTGGTACACGGTCGAGCGCGGCAGGCCCAGGGAGCTGGCCAGCGTGGCCGCCGGAACCGGTCCGCGCTGGGCGGCCAGATGCGTCAGCACCCGCAGCGTGTTCTGCGCGGCCGGAACCTTCGAAGCCATCCTGTCCCTTCAGCCAGCGGGCATTCAGAGCGGATGCCGGTGTCCGGTATCCCGGACATCGTTCAGCGTATCGCCCTGTCGCGGGAGACCGCGGGGGTGTGCACTCGAAGCATGACCCTCGCGACCGCCTCCAGCACATCCGCGCACGACTCGAGCGAGGTATCCGCTGTCACGGCGAGTGTCGTCGTCGGTACCATCGCACTCTCCTTTGCCGACGTGATCGCCGTCGCCCGGCACAACGCGCGCGTCACCCTCGACCCGGCGAGTCTCGGCGAGGTCGCGGCGACTCGCACGATCATCGATGCCCTCGCGTCGGACACCGAGCCGCACTACGGCATCTCTACCGGGTTCGGTGCCCTCGCGACGACGTTCATCGCGCCCGATCGCCGTGCCCAGCTGCAAGCGAGCCTGGTGCGCTCGCACGCCGCCGGCAGCGGGCCCGAGGTGGAACGGGAGGTCGTGCGCGCCCTCATGCTGCTGCGGCTGAGTACCCTGATGACCGGTCGAACCGGCGTGCGGCCGGCCACCGCCGAGACCTACGCGGCCGTACTGAACGCACAGATCACCCCGGTGGTGCACGAATACGGCTCGCTCGGCTGCTCGGGCGACCTCGCCCCGCTCGCGCATTGCGCCCTCGTCGTCATGGGCGAAGGCCAGGCGCGCGACCGGGCGGGCAGACTGACCAACGGCGGCGATGCCCTGGCCGCAGCCGGAATCACCCCGGTCGTACTCGCCGAGAAAGAGGGCCTCGCCCTGATCAACGGCACCGACGGCATGCTCGGCATGCTTGTACTCGCCCTCGACGACCTGGCCAACCTGCTGGTGACTGCCGATATCGCCGCGGCGATGAGCGTCGAAGCCCTGCTCGGAACGGATGCTGTCTTCGCGGCCGACCTGCAGCAGCTGCGGCCCCAGCTCGGCCAGGCCGACAGCGCCGCCAACCTGCGCCGACTGCTCGCCGGCTCCGGCGTGCTGGCGAGTCACGCCGGTCCAGAGGACACGTCGGTACAGGACGCCTACTCCCTGCGCTGCGCCCCGCAGGTGCACGGTGCCGCGCGCGACACTGCCGCCCACGCCACACTCGTCGCCGGCCGTGAACTGGCCAGCGCCATCGACAATCCGGTCGTCACCGTCGACGGTCGGGTGATGTCCAACGGTAATTTTCACGGTGCCCCACTCGGCTATGTGCTCGATTTTCTCGCCATCGCGTCAGCGGATGTCGCGAGCATGAGTGAGCGGCGCACCGACCGTCATCTCGACGCGAGTCGCAGCAAGGGGTTGCCGCCGTTTCTCGCCCACGAGGTTGGCGTGGACTCCGGGCTCATGATCGCGCAGTACACCGCCGCCGGCATCGTGTCGGAACTCAAACGACTCGCCGCGCCGGCCTCCGTTGATTCGATCCCCTCCTCGGCGATGCAGGAGGACCACGTGTCGATGGGCTGGCACGCCGCCCGCAAACTGCGCCGCTCACTCGACGGACTCGGCCGGGTGCTCGCGATCGAGATCATGACCGCGGCGCGTTCGCTCGATCTGCGCGCGCCGCTCACGCCGGCTGCGGCGACCGGAGCGGTGCGTGATCTCGTGCGCACCGTGGTTCCCGGACCCGGGCACGACCGCTTTCTCTCCCCCGAAATCGAAGCGGTCGTGCAACTCGTGGCGTCGGGTGCGGTGCGGCACGCGGCGGGCACAGATCTGGCCTGGGGCTAGCCGACCTTGTAGCGACCTTGATAGGTCGCTTCGCCCCGTTGTGACCCGTGCGGCGCCGTGCCATACTTGCGCCACGCCGGCCCATCCGAGCCGCGTAGCTCCATTACCCGAATGGAACAGGTCCCGCAATGTTGCCAGCCTCGAAGCGCCGTCGCACCGGAGGGCTCGGGCGTTTCCGGCAGGCACGGCACCCGGATCGGGCCGTAACGTACCGTGACGGTTGGCTGGCTGTGGCCCTGATCACGGCGCTCGTACTGTTCGGCCTGCCGGTCGCGGCGAGCGCTGACGAGCTGCCAGCCGGGGCGCCGGCCGCACCCATCGTCGATACCCCGCCGGAAGCGCAGCCGCCGAGCGATCCCGCGCCGGAACCGACCATCGGTCCGTCCCCGGAACCCACCGCGCAGCCCTCGCCGGACCCCACGCCCGAACCCTTGCCCGAACCCACGCCGGAACCCACGCCGGAACCCACGGTCAGTCCCAGCCCCGAACCGACCGCGGAGCCCACACCACAACCAACACCGCAACCAACGGCTACGCTGGAACCGGAACCGACCCCGACCGAAGAACCCACCCCGGAACCGAGCGACGGCCCCATCCCGCCGGTGACCGACCCCGAACCAGCCCCCAAGATCGCTCCCGACCCGCGCGGAGCCCCGAGCCCGGCTGCACCCGTCGATAGTGTCGCGTTGGCCGCAACCGCGGCATCCGCTCAAACGGCCGCCACGGCCCGCGCCGCTGCCGCGATAGCGGCCGAACGAGTCGCCGCCGCACGCGCCACGGCGCAGCACCTCGCCGGGCAACGCGGCGCGGAACTGGCCGTCGCCCTCACCCGTTCGCAAACCGCCCAGGCCGTGCTCGACACCGCCCGCGACGACCTGGAATCCACACTGGCCAGCCAGACGATCGCACGGGGCCGCGCCGCTCTCGTGCACCGACTGGCCGTAGAGGCCTCCCGGGACGCCGCAGAGTCCAAGACCAGCTTCGCCGTACTCGCACGCAAGCTGGCCCAGCAACAGAGCGGCGTCGGCGTCGCTGACGTTTTTCTCGGCGGGCATTCCCTCGACAACGTGCTCGACCAACTCAGTACGCTCGACCAGTTGGACCGCGGCACCGACAACATCGAGACGATCCAGGCGCGCGCCGAGGCCGACCAGGCGCGCGCGATCAAGCTGAATCAGCAGGACGCCGAGACGCGCACCGCCGCGAGCTCGGTGACGGTCGAGGCCAGTCAGGCAGCAGTCGATACGGCTGCGAGCGACTTCGAGGTGGCGGGTCTGGCCCTCGTCGCCGCCGCGGCTGATGCCGCGAACGCTGCTGCAACCCTTGCCGCACTCGACGTGCGCCCGATCATTCCCACCGACGCCGGCCAGCTGAGCGATCAGGGCTGGGCCAACCCCGCACACGGGCCGATCACGGATGGCTACGGCCCGCGCCCGGTTCGCCCGCTCCCCGGGGTCGGCGCGTTCCACTACGGCACCGATATCGGGGCCGGCTGCGGAGCCCCCGTCTTTGCGGCCACCGCCGGCATAGTGCGGGCGGCCGGCTCCGTTGGGAGTTACGGCAACTGGATCCTCCTCGACCACGGCCAGGGTGTACAGACGGGCTACGCCCACCTCAGCGATACCCTGGTCGCTGTCGGTGATCGGGTCGCCGCAGGCCAACAGGTCGGCCGGGTGGGCAGCACCGGCCTGTCCACCGGCTGCCACACGCACGTCGAGGTTCGAGTCGACGGCGTGCGCATCGACCCACAAGCCTTCTTTCTGAAGCGCGGCGTGGTGCTCGGCCGCTGACTACCGAACAACCCGACGGGCCGCGCGCCGCTCCCGGGCGCCCTCGACCAGCAGGTAGAGCACCGGCAGCACGATGAGAGTGAGCACCGTCGACGATACGAGCCCGCCGATGACCACCAGGGCGAGCGGCTGCGAGATGAAGCCGCCGTGGCCGGTGAGGCCGAAGGCCATCGGCAGCAGGGCGAAAATCGTGGCGAGCGCCGTCATCAGAATGGGGCGGAGCCTCCGGCTGGCCCCCGCAACGAGAGCGTCGCGCACCGACAGCCCCCGCCGCCGATACTGGTTGACCAGGTCGACCAGCACGATCGCGTTGGTCACCACGATTCCAATGAGCATGAGCACGCCGATCAGCGACGGCACCCCGAGGGGAATACCGGTCACCACCTGCAGGGCAATGGCGCCGGTCGCCGAGAACGGCACCGACACGAGCAGCAGCAGCGGCTGCAGCAGCGACCGGAAGGTGGCCACCATCACGATGTACACGATGAGGATGGCCACGAGCATCGCGACCCCGAGCTGCTGAAAGGCCTCGGCCTGGTCGGCGCTGACCCCGCCGAGCGTCGCGGTCGCCCCGGTCGGCAGCGCAGTATCGGCGAGCATCTGGTTCAGCTGCGCGTTCGCCGTGCCGAGGTCGTCGCTCGCGGGCGTCGCCGAGACGGTCGCCGTGCGTAGCCCCTTCGCCGTGGTGAGCGTGCTCGGCCCATCGACTTGCTCCACGGTCGCGAGTGTATCGAGAGCCACCGATCCGGTGCGCGTGGGAATCTGCACGGCGGCGAGTTCGGCGGCGGTTGTCGGAGGCGACTGCGCCGTCAGGTACACGGTGAGGTTGGTCTCGTCGATCACGATGGAGCCGATTGCGCTGGGCTGCATGGCCTGTGACACGAGGGTGCCGAGTGCGAATTCGCTCAGGCCGGCTACCGCCGCCGCCGCCCGGTCGACCGTCACGGCCAGGTAGGGCAGCGAAGCGGCGAGGGTGCTCGCGCTCTCGGTGATCGCCCCGAGTTTCTGTACCGCGCTGAGAATGGACGTGGTCGCGGTCTCGAGGTCGGCATCCGTTGCCGCGGTGATGTCGACGGCGATGTCGGAGGAGGCTCCGAACCCGCTGGCCGCGGCCACCGAGATCTCGCCCACGTCGCCCAGTTGGGCCAGGGCCGTGCGCGCATGATCTTGCACCGCGTCGGCGTCGGCCCTATCGGCGGTGGTGATCGAATAGGTCACGGCGCTCGAGGTCGGCGCTCCGCCGCGGAACGCGCTCGCCGCGCTTCCTCCGCCGATCGAGAGCTGCACGATGTCGATACCATCGAGGCGCTGAAGCGCGGTCTCGACCGAAGCGGATGCCGCATCCTGCGCGGCCAGGCTGGTGCCCACCGGAAGCGTCTGCGTCACCCGGAAGGTGTTCTGCCCGGTTGATCCCAGAAAGTTCACCTTCATGAACGGCACGAGCGCGGCCGTTCCGCCGAGCACGAGCACCGCGAGCAGCAGGGTCGCGACGGCGTGTTTCAGGGTGAAGCGGATGACCGGAAGATAACCCGTCTGCAGCCGTCCCGGGTTTTCGCCGGCCTCGGCTGCCGCGGACAGCCCCGTGGGCAGGCCGGTCGAAACGGATGCCGCAGCCGCGTGCCGCGAGTGCGCTGCGGGCACCGATCCGACGGTGACCCCGCCGATATCGGAGGCGTCGGGCTCGCCACCGGTCGTTGATTCGGCAGCTGGTTCAGCGGTCGGCGCCCGCAAGAACCAGAAGGCGAGCACCGGCACGATGGTCAGCGAGACGAGCAGGGAGGCGAGCAAAGCGATGGCCACGGTGAGAGCGAACGGCCGGAACAGCTCGCCGGTCGACCCGCCGACGAAGGAGATCGGCAGGAACACGGTGACCGTCGTGACGGTCGATGCCGTGATGGCCCCGGCCACTTCGCGCACGGCGAAGACGATCGTGGCGGCGCGATCGGCGCCGGCCACGAGGTGCCGCTTGATATTTTCGATCACCACGATGGAGTCGTCGACGACCCGCCCGATGGCGATCGTGAGTGCGCCGAGGGTGAGGATATTGAGCGAATAGCCCACGCTCTGCAGGCCGATGAAGGTGATCAGCACCGAGGTGGGAATCGAGATCGCCGTGACCAGCGTGGCCCGCACCGAGAGCAGGAACAGCAGAATCACGATCACCGCGAAGCCGAGGCCGAGCAGCCCCTCCTGGGTGAGCGCGTCGATCGACTGCTGAATGAACGGCGCCTGGTCGAACACCACGGTGAAAGTGGCGGGCGCGACGGCCGCCTCGAGCTGAGGCAGAATCGCGCGCACCGCCTTCGACACGTCGACCGTGTTCGCGGCGGGAACCTTGGTGACGGCGATGGTGAGCACGGGTTCGCCGTTCACCCGGGAGATGCTCGCGACCGGGTTCTCAGCGAGGGCGACCGTGGCGACGTCGCCGATGTTCGTGGGGCCGGCATCCGCTGTGGCGCCGGTGAAACCGGCCGAACTGGCCACGAGCGGCAGGGCGGCGATGTCGTCAACCGAGCCGAGCTTCGAACCGGCCTGCACCGACAGTGTCGTGAGGCCCTCGGTGATGGCGCCGGCCGGAATGAGCGACCCGTTCTGCTGCAGCGCGTCGCGCAGGTTCTGGGTGCTGAATCCGCGCGCGGCGAGCTCGTCGGCGTTGGGCGTGATCGTGACGCGGCGGCCGATATCGCCGACCAGGGCGGCGTCACGCACGCCGGCCACGTCACGAATGTCACCGAGCACACTGCGCTTGAGCTGGTCGGCGAGCGCAACGGTATCGCTCGAGCTGACCGCGAGGGATATCACCGGAAAGTCGTCGATGCTGCCACTGATCACCTGCGGGTCGACGTCGGCCGGCAGCACGCCCTGGATGCGGTTGATGGCCTGGTCGATGCGGGATTCGGCCTTGACCAGGTCGGTGCCGTAGGTGAAGGTGGCGCTCACCAGCGAGGAGTTGGTGTTGCTCGTCGTCGACGTCGTCTCCAGCCCGACCAGACCCTGGATGGCGGTCTCGATCGGGGTCGACACGTCGTCGTTGACGACCTGGGGCGATGCACCCGGGTAATTTGTCGACACGAGCAGCTGCGGCAGCTGCAGGGATGGAATCAGCTCCTGCTTGAGCCCGGTCAGGGCCAGGCTGCCGAACACGGCCGCCACAATGGTGATGAGGGCGATCAGCGCCCGATTCTTCATGCTCAGTACCGCGAGAAAATGCACCAGCTCAGTATGCCAGTGCGCGGCCTGCGCCCGACCTTTAGACTGAATCCTCGTGACTCGTCGACTGATTCAACTACTAATGGGCCTGTTTCTCTACGGAATCGGCATCGCGTTGATCGTGCGCGGTGCCATCGGCGTGGCCCCCTGGGACGTGCTCACCCAGGGCATCGACGCCCACCTGCACCTCGGCTTCGGCCTGATCACCACACTGACCAGCGCCGTCGTGCTGTTGCTGTGGATTCCGCTGCGCCAGAAGCCCGGCCTCGGCACCATTCTCAACGCTCTGCTGGTTGGCCCGGCAGCGGATGTCGGCCTCTGGTTGATTCCGGCCGACCTCGCCCTGTGGCTGCGCTGCGTTCTCTTCGCGGCCGGCCTGATCACCCTCTCCGTCGCGACCGGCCTCTACATCGGGGCCCACTTCGGACCGGGCCCGCGCGACGGCCTGATGACCGGCCTGCACAAACGCACGGGCGGACCGATCTGGGTCGTGCGCACCGGAATCGAGGTCGTCGTGCTCGCCGCAGGCTGGCTGCTCGGCGGCAACGTCGGCGTCGGCACCGTGCTGTTCGCCCTGCTGGTCGGCCCCCTCTGCAACCTCACCATGCCCCTCCTGGCGATCAAGCGCCCCGCCCCCGCCGTACCCCTCCCCGAGCCCAAGCCCGAGCCCGAGCCCGTTCCGTAGTCGATGCCGCGGGCCGTCCAGCCTACCGAAACCTCCAAGCAGATCAGTCGGCTGCGAGCCCACAGAAGTCGGTGATCGTGCCCTCGAGAATGTCGGCGAGCGCACGCACCGACTGCGCGTCGGCCCACTCGGTGTCCGCATGCAGGCCCTCGCCGTCGGCACCGAACACGACGCAGGCAATGCCTGCTTGCAGAATGAGCCCGGCGTCGGTCCAGAACGGTTCGCCCCGGGTCGCCGCGGGTCGCGCGAGCACCCGCTCGGTGTTGGCGGTCAGCGCTCTCACAATGGGCCAGTGCGGCTCGGCCTCGAACGCGGCGCGGCCCACCAGTCGGGTCAGTGTGAACTGAAACTGGGGTTCACCAACGGCCACGGCGGTGAAGAGCGCGCGCAGCTCGGCCTCGACACGGTCGGGCGGCTGGCCCGGCAGCATCCGTCGTTCCACGGTGAGCACACAGCGGGCCGCGACCGTGGCCGCATCGTCGCCACCGACAATTTTCGATACCCGCACGGCGCCGTGGCCGAGCGTGGCGTGGGCCGGTTCGGCGTTCAGCCGCTGGCGCAGGCCATCGAGGGCGGCGAGGGCCAGGCCGGCGTGCCAGATGGCGTCCACGCCGAGTTCGGGCTGGGAGCCGTGCGCAGCCAGGCCGGTGAGCTCGAGCTCGAACCAGGCAAAGCCACGATGCGCGGTGGTGAGTTCAAGGCTGCTCGGCTCGATCACCAGGGCGGCGTCGGCGTTCAGTGTGCGCAGCACCTCCTCGGTGCCGATGCTGCCGAATTCTTCGTCGGCGACGAGGGTCACGATCACATCGCCGGCGAGTCCCAAGGCCGATGCCCGCGCTGCCGCCACGAGAATGGCCGCAAGCCCGCTCTTGGTGTCGACGGCTCCGCGCCCGTAGACCCGGCCGTCCCGGAGTTCACCGCTGAACGGGTTTGCCGCGTAGGTCGCGACGCCGACCGTATCGAGGTGAGCGTTGAGCATGAGCGAGCGGCCCGTGCCGGTGCCTTGTTTCACTCCGACGACCGACGGGCGCCCCGGAATGTGCTCCAGCACGGTGACCTCGAAGCCCCGGGCAACCAGCCACTCACCGCACCAAGCCGCGATTTCGACCTCCCCGGCGGCGCCCGGCACGAGGTCGGGGTTGACCGAATCGATGCGCACGAGTTGCTGCAAAATCGCGACGGGGTCGCTCTCAGGGGGTAGACGGGTCATCCCTAAAATCTAAGCCCTCTCGCGAACGGGGACGTGCGCTGGGTAGGGTGCAGCATGGGCAAGACATCACGGTGGGGGCTGATCCCGGCGGCGCTGGTGAGCGCATCCGCCGTGCTGCTGTTTGCGTTGCGAATGCCTGTGGCCGGCTACGTCGTGCTCGCCGCAGCGCTCGTGCTCGCCTTTCTGATCAACCGGGCTTTGTTTCGCGACCTGTTACTCATTGCCGTGGGCCTCGCCATCATCAGCACGATCTCGGTAGAGGCAAACATCAGCTACCCCAACATTGCGCTCATGGGCACGGTGCTGAGCCTGTCCGTACTCGTTCCCTACCTTCTGTCGCGGTACTACTTCACGGACCACGCGATACGGTTTCCGATTCGCACCGGGCAGCGCTGGACCAGGCTCGAGCGGGCCTACCTGCCGATCGTGGTGCTGATCGGGTATCTGATTCTGCCGAGCTATTTCATCGGTAGTGGCGCGTACCAGAACTGGCCGGCGGTGACCGTGCCGGACGAAATCGCCCGCCTGTTCGTGGGCGTGGGATTCGTGGGCATCTGGGATGAGTTGTTCTTCATCTGCGTCGCGTTCGCCCTGCTTCGGCGACACTTCGTCGACTGGCAGGCCAATATTCTGCAGGCCGTGATCTTCTCGTCGTTTCTCTGGGAGCTCGGCTACCAGTCGTGGGGTCCGCTGCTCACGGTGCCGTTCGCACTGCTGCAGGGCTACACCTTCGCCCGCACCCGGTCGCTGACCTACGTGGTCTGCGTGCACCTTTTGTTCGACGTGGTGGTGTTCGCCGTGCTCGTGCACGCGCACAATCGTGTCTGGCTCGACATCTTTCTGTACTGACCCTCTTGCACCGTTCAGAAACGCGATATATCGTGTCTTACAGGACACGCGATATAGCGTGAGTTTCCCCTTCTGAAAGGACAACCCAGTGTCACTGGAAAAATGGCTGGTCGCCCCCGGGCAGACCAAGATTATCGACGTCGAACTGGTGCGCCACCTGAAGGTCGGCCTCATCGCCGGCACGGTCGACATCATCGGCCATGACGAACCCGGCGCCCGCATTGAACTGCACGGCGTCACCGGCAAAGACCTGAAAATCTCCATGGACGGCGACCGCCTCGAGATCGACCACCCGCAGCTGCGCTGGGACAATTTCATCGAGGTCTTCGCCTCGTTTCGCGGCACCGCTCGCGCCGAGGTGAGCATTTCCGTTCCCCGCGACGTGGCGTTGCGCTTCGGAGTCGTCTCAGCCGACGCCCTCGTCTCGGGTCTGCGCAATGACGCCAAACTCAGCACCGTCTCTGGCGACCTTGTCATCGACGATGTGCAGGGCGACCTCGAACTCAACGCGGTGAACGGCGAAATCTCGGTGCGCAACCATGTGGGAGCGCTTTCCGTGCACACCGTATCGGGCGATATCACGGCGAGCGGCAGCATCCGTCAATTCACCCTCGACGGGGTCTCGAGCAACGTGTTCCTCGACCTGGCCGGTACGCCAGACCAGATCGTGACGAACTCGGTCAGCGGCAACCTCACCGTGCGGCTCGAGACCGCCGTCGCCGCGCGCTACCACCTCAATACCCTCTCCGGCACGCTGCAACTCGACGACCACACCGTGCGCACCGCGTTCGGCAAGGGCTACGAAGGCTCCACCGGCGCCCTCGACGGCAGCTGGGTCGACGTGCGTTCCAACTCGGTGTCCGGCGACATCTCGGTCGTGCGCCGCGAACCCACGAGCCCGACGTCGGCCGGTGCAGCGGATGCCTCCCCTGCTTCCGCAGACACCGCCCCTGCTTCTCAGGCAGACCCGGCATGAGTGCCATGTTCGCGCACGGCAGCCTGCGCCTCTACCTGCTGAGCCTGCTCGCCGAGCGGCCCCGGCACGGCTACGAGCTGATCCAGGCGCTCAGCGACCGCTTCGGCGGTACCTACAGTCCGAGCGCCGGCACGATCTACCCGCGGCTGGCCAAGCTCGAGGAAGAGGGCCTCGTCACTAAGCAGGCCGACGGCCGCAAGACCGTCTACGAGATCACCGACGCCGGGCGTGCCGAACTGCTCGCCCGCGACGGCGAACTCGGTGCGATCGAGGACGAGGTGACCGACTCGGTTCGCCGCCTCGCCGACCAGGTGCGCACCGGCGTCAACTCCGCCATGAAGACCCTGCGCGCTGACCTCGCCTCGGCCGCCCGCCAGGCCCGCGGTACGACCGCCCCCGAATCGCGCGGTTACGACGGTACTCCCGAGTCGTGGGATCCGACCGGCTCATCGGACTGGGAGCGCAAGACGCCCGCCGAGCAGCCGCCCGCGGCACCCTCGAGCGCCGAACCCGCGGCGCCCGCGACCGCGCGCCAGGAATCAACGCAGGCCCTGCGCGAGGCCGACATGGTACTGAACGAATTCCGGCAGCAGCTGCGCACGGACCTGCGCACCCAGGCCGCCCGGTCGGTCGTGCCGAGCGACACCGTGCCGGCGCTCCGCCGGCAACTCGCCGAGGTGCGCGCGAGCATCCTCGCCACGCTGCACGCGTAGGCCACCCTCCCCGAGACCGCCAGCGCCCGCCGTCCATTGTCTCCGCTTCGCAGTGCGCGGGAGTTGAGCCAGTGCGCGGGAGGCGGAACTCGCACGCATTGGCGCAAGTCCAGCTCGTCGCATGGCGCGGGAGTACTGGCCAGGCCACAACTACCGCATACTGGCGCAAGTCCGGCGCTGTGCCGCCGAGGCGATCTGCACGCCGCCGAGGCGGCGGGTTATTCGCGGAGTTGCGAGTTTTGAGGTGTTTCGGGGCGTTGCGCACGCTTTTCGCGCGATGCTCCGAAACACCTCAATGTTTGAGCGGGGAGCGGATGACCCGTCGTCGCGGCCCACACGAACAAGTTCACGGTCAGAGGTCAGCAGGTGACCTGTCGTCTCGGCCCACACGCATCCGTTCAACATCCCGCCGCCGCGCCCACAGGCATCCGTTTCAAACCTGAGGAATCGCCCAAGAACACGGCTCAATTTGACAGAGGCCGGCTTAGGTGTAGTGTCGTCCCTCGTGACACCCGAGGCGAGCGCCCCAGTACCGGAAAGTCGTTCCCCCAAGCGGTGGATCATCGGCGATCCGCTCCCCACCGAGCATTTGGACGGCCAGCTGCTGCCCAAGCACCTCGCCCTACCCATCTTCGCGAGCGACCCGCTGTCAAGCGTGGCCTACGCGCCGCAGGAACTTCTCATGATTCTCACCCTCGGCGGGCTCGCCTTTCTGAGCTTCGCCCCCTGGGTGGCCGCGGTGGTCGTCGTGCTGCTCGTGGTCGTGGTCGCGTCCTACCGTCAGCTGATCAAGGCCTACCCTTCGGGCGGCGGCGACTACGAGGTCGCCCACAAGAATCTCGGCGAGAAGGCCGGCCTGGTCGTCGCATCCGCTCTGCTGGTGGACTACGTGATGACCGTGGTCGTGTCGGTGGCCAGCGGGGTCGACAACATCATTTCGGCGATCCCGGCGCTGGCCCCGCTGCGGGTCGAGCTCGCCGTGATTTTCATCATTCTGCTCGCCGCGACCAACCTGCGCGGCGTGCGGGAGTCGAGCAAAGCTTTCGCCGTGCCGACCTACCTGTTCATCGGCAGTGTGCTGCTCATGATCGTCGTCGGTCTCGTGCGCGCGCTGCTCGGCGACGCGCCGGTGGCCGAATCGGCCGGCTATGACGTGCAGGGCGAGAACCTCGCCCAGGCTGCTTTCGTCCTGCTGCTTCTGCGCTCCTTCGCGAGCGGATGCTCCGCCCTGACCGGCGTGGAAGCCATCGCGAACGGCGTACCCGCGTTCAAACACCCCAAGGTCAAGAACGCCCAACGCACCCTCACCCTGATGGGCGGCATCGCCATTGTGCTGTTCATCGGGCTGACAGCGCTCGCGCTCATCTCCCAGGTGCACTACGCGGAACGCGCTTGCGACCTGATCGGCTGGGCCGAATGTGCCACCTCCCCGCAGCGCAGCCTGATCGCCCAGGTCGCCGCGGCGACGTTCGGCGACTTCTCCATCATGTTCTTCGTGCTTCAGGCTGCCACGGCGGCCGTGCTGCTGCTCGCCGCAAACACGGCCTTCAACGGGTTCCCACTGCTCGGCTCCGTGCTCGCGCACGACTCGTACGCTCCCAAGTCGCTCAGCACCCGCGGCGACCGCCTGATCTACTCCAACGGCGTTGTCCTGCTCGCCCTGGCCGCCTGCGCCATCATGATCGTCTACCAGGCCAACCTCACCGTGCTCATTCAGCTGTACATCATCGGTGTGTTCGTGTCGTTCACGCTCGGTCAGACCGGCATGGTGCGGCACTGGCTGAAACTTCTCAAAACGAACCCGCCCAATCGCGGCTCGATCATTCTGAGTCTGTCAATCAACGGATTCGGCGCCGCACTGACCGGCATCGTGCTCATCGTCGTTACCATCACCAAGTTCACCCACGGCGCGTGGCTGGTCTTCGTGATGATGCCGGTGCTGTTCCTTCTGATGATGGGGGTGAACCGGTACTATCGCGACGTCGCCAAGGAGATCGAGGTCGACCCGATCACGACCTTCGGGTCGCAAGGCGACCATGCCATCGTGCTGGTCGGCAAGATGCAGAAGCCGGTGCTGAAAGCCCTGGACTATGCCATCGCCGCCCGCCACGTCAGCCTCGAAGCCGTGCACGTCTCCATTGACACGACCGAGACCAAGGAACTCAAACGCGCCTGGGTCAAACAGAACATCCAGGTGCCGCTGCGCATCGTCGCCTCGCCCTACCGCGATATCAGCTGGCCGCTGATCAACTACATCAAGGGCCGCCGGGACGAACACGGCTCCGAGGTCATCACCGTGTACACGCCCATTTACATCGTCGGCCACTGGTGGGAGGGCCTGCTGCACAATCACAAGGCCCGACGGCTGCGCCAGAAACTCATGCTCGTGCACGGCGTCACGATCGCCCTCGTGCCGTGGCTGCTCGACTCCTCCGAGCTCATCTACGGCCGCCGATCCCGGCCCATCCCCGGTCAGGACCGGCGCGGCGAGCCCGTGCGTTCCCGCCCGGTGTCGCGCCGCCCGCTTGCGCCGCCCACCGGAACGATCGACACTGCAACGAAATCGACCACGATCGTCGGAACGGTCCCCGCGCAGTCCCGCCCGTCGGCATCCCGAAGGCGCAAGCGCAAATAGCGGCGGGCATCCGTTTTAGGGGCTACAGCTGGGCCATAATCTGCCGGGCGATGATGCGACCGGCCCGGTTGGCACCGACCGTGCTGGCCTGCGGACCGTACCCGGCGAAGAAGATGCGCGGGTCGGTGAAGGAGACACCGGAGCCGATGGCGACGCCGCCGGCCTTCTCCCGCAGTTTGAGCGGGGCCAGGTGGCGCAATTCCGGCCGAAAACCGGATGCCCACACGATCGCGTCCGCCTCGGTGAAGGTGCCGTCACTCCAGCGCACACCGGTCGGTTCGATGCTCGAGAACATGGGGCGGGCCACAAGCAGCCCCCGGTCAATGCCGGCCGCGATGCGGCGAGTGACGGGCACGCCGGTGCCACTGACGATGCTGGGGAGGGCGCTGCCGGCGCGAGCCGCGCGATCCTGCTGCATCACGGCCGCCACGGCGGTCACCTCGGCGAGCTGGTCGGTGTGGCTGAAGTCGATCGGCCGTCGGGACACCCAGGTCAGTTCGCTCGCGACGCCCTCAAGCTCGAGCAGGAAGCCGATCGCCGAGGTGCCACCGCCCACCACAACCACCCGTTGACCGGCGAACGCGTCGCTTGACACGTAGTTCGCCGTGTGCACCTGCGTGCCCATAAATGTACTCGCGCCCGGGTAGTGCGGAACGAAGGGTGCACCCCACGTGCCGGTCGCGTTGACGATCAGGCGCGCATCGGTCTTCTGGTCCCCGAAAACGGTCGAACTCGTGTCCACGACCAGTGTGGACTGTATCGGCATCACTCTCGTCACGGTCACCGGGCGCACCACGTTCAACTCATAGTGCTGTTCGTAGTCGCGGTAGTAGTCGCTGACGACGTCCCGCGCCGGCAGATCATGATCGGCCGTGTCGAAGCTCAGTCCGAGGTCTTTCATGCCGGGAAGGTCGTTGACCCGGTGTGCCGATCCGAGGTGCAGTGCCTGCCAGCGGTGCTGCCAGGCACCGCCGGTGCCCGGGCCGCGGTCGAAGATGATGAAGTCATGGCCGGCCACGAGGTCGAACCGGCGCAGGTAGTAGGCGACGGACAGCCCGGCCTGGCCGGCTCCGATGATGACGATGGGCACGCTGACATTGCCCGTCATGCCACCCCATTCCTACGGATTAGCCTTGCGAACGACGTCCGCGGGGCGCAAGGCCCACCATGCTAAACTAAACTCTAGTTTTTACACATTCCGTTCGGCAAATCCCGAGGGTCTCGCGACTCGCTCGGCCTGGCATCGTAAGGGGGTCACGCATGGGGCGCGGCCGTCAAAAAGCAAAGCACACCAAGGTAGCTCGGGAGCTGAAATATTTCAGCCCGGATACCAACTACAACGCGCTCGAACGCGAGCTCACCGGGCATCCGTCCGACCCGCGCCTCGACGAGGACCTCGCCAAATGGCCGGAGTACGAAGCGGACAAGGCCCGGAAGGCTGCGAGCGACGGTGCCGGCGATTCCGCTGATGATGACGACGATCCCGACGACGACGACCGTTACGTCGATCACTACGCCCCCGAAGACGAGAAGAAGCGCGCCTAGGCCGCGGCGGCGGGTGGCGGCGTCCGCTTGCGGCGGCGACCACTGCGTCCGTTCGCGGCATCCGTTTGCGGCACACGTTTACGCTGCCGCAATGTGTCGTCGCCGCGGTTCGTCACTCAGTGGCTACGCTGCCGTTCGTGGCGCGCGCACCCGGCAGGCCATCCGCGCCAGCTGCGTGAGCCAACACCTACAGAAAACTACCGCGCTAACGTAGGCGCGTGCCATAACCGGCCGAAGCGCCAGACGGGCCCGGGTCAGTTCGCGTAGGCCCCGACGAGACGAACGGCGCCGCCGTTGACACCCTTGGCACCCTGCTCAAACCCGGTCAGGTCGTGTGCGGCGCGCGAAACGCGGCCGGTGACCCAGGCGGGAATGCCGCTCGTCGCCAGGCGGGCGATGACCGATGAAGCGGATGCCGCGTCAACGACCGCGAACATGCCCACTCCGAGGTTCCAGGTTCCCTCCGCGCTTTCCAGCGTGGAGCCGGCCATGTCGCCGAGCACCCGGAACACGGGGGCGGGCGACCAGGTGGACCGGTCGACCTCGACCCAGGAGCCGACGGGCAGCACCCGGGCGAGGTTCGCCGCGATACCGCCGCCGGTGACATGGCTGAGCGAGTGAATGGCGCCGGCCAGTTCGGGATCGTTGATCACGTCGAGCAGCGGGCCGGTGTACAGGCGGGTCGGTTCGAGCAGAACCTCACCGACCATGCCGCCGAGTTCGGCTGATGTGTCGGTGTAGCCGATGCCGCGCTGCGCCAGAATGTGGCGCACAAGCGAGTAGCCGTTGGAGTGCAGGCCACTGGAAGCCATGGCGATGACAACGTCGCCGGCGACAACCTTCTCAGCGCCGAGCACCTGGTCGGCTTCGACCACACCGGTGGCCGCGCCCGCCACGTCATAGTCGTCCTGGCCCAGAAGCCCCGGATGTTCGGCGGTTTCGCCGCCGACGAGGGCCGTTCCGGTCTCGGAGCAGGCCCGCGCGATGCCGGCGACGATGGAGGCGATGCGCTCGGGCACGACCTTGCCGCAAGCGATGTAGTCGGTCATGAACAGGGGTCGGGCTCCGACGACGATGATGTCGTCGACGACCATGCCGACCAGGTCTTGCCCGATGGTGTCGTGCTTGTCGATGGCCTGCGCGATGGCGACCTTGGTGCCGACACCGTCGGTTGACGTGGCGAGCAGGGGCTGGCGAAACTTGGTGAGGAACGACACGTCGAACAGTCCGGCGAAGCCTCCGACGCCGCCCCAGACCTCGGGGCCGTGTGTCTTCGACACGGCTGACTTCATGAGTTCGACCGCGAGGTCACCGGCGCGGGTGTCGACTCCGGCTGCTGCATAGGTTGCGTTGGAGGAGTTACTCATTCTGGTCTTCCCGGGTCACCGAACGGCACCTGGCCCAGGCGGGCGAGGGGTTCTTCTTTGCGTGCGGCGAGTGCCAGCACGGCTTCCAGATCAGAATCCGGGCCGGGGTCGCATCCGTTCGACGCCGTCGGTCGTTCGAGCAGGTTCTTGCCGAGGTGCTGCGACTCGGGCAGCGCGATCGGGTAGACGCCGGTGAAGCAGGCGGTGCACAGCCGTTCTCGTGGCTGCTCGGTGGCTTCGATCATGCCGTCTTCGGAGAGATAGCCGAGACTGTCGGCACCGATCGACTGGCGCACCTCGTCGATCTCGAGGCCGGTCGCGATGAGCTCGGCGCGGCTGGCGAAGTCGATGCCATAGAAGCACGGCCAGGTAATGGGCGGGCTCGAGATGCGCACGTGCACCTCGGCCGCTCCGGCCTCGCGCAGCATGCTCACGAGGGCGCGCTGGGTGTTGCCGCGCACGATCGAATCGTCGACGACGATGAGCCGCTTGCCCTTGATGACGTTCTTGAGGGGGTTCAGTTTCAAGCGGATGCCGCGCTGCCGGATGGTCTGAGACGGCGCAATGAAGGTGCGCCCAACGTAGGAGTTCTTGACGAGCCCCTGGCCGAACGGGATGCCCGACGCCTGCGCGTAGCCGATGGCGGCCGGGGTGCCGGACTCCGGGGTGGGGATGACGAGGTCGGCCTCAACCGGATACTCCGCGGCGAGCTTGCGGCCCATCTCAACCCTGGCCTCGTGCACGCCGCGACCCGCGATGGTGGTGTCGGGCCGGGCGAGGTAGACGTATTCAAAGACGCAGCCCTTGGGCTCGGCCTTCGCGAAGCGCTGCGTGCGCAGCCCGTTTTCGTCGATGGTGATGAGTTCACCCGGTTCGACCTCGCGCACGAAGCTCGCGCCGACGATGTCGAGGGCGGCGGTCTCGGAGGCGACGACCCAGCCGCGTTCGAGGCGGCCGAGCACGAGCGGCCGCACGCCCTGGGGGTCGCGGGCCGCATACAGGGTGGTTTCGTCCATGAAGACGAGGCAGTACGCGCCGCGGAGGCGCGGCAGCACCTCGAGCGCGGTGGCTTCGAGGGTGTGGTCGAGGTCACCGGTGAGCAGAGCTGTGACGACGGCGGTGTCGGTCGTGTTGCCGCGGGCGAGTTCACCGTCAACCTGCGGATAGCGTTCGCGCACGAGCTGCAGCAGCTCGGCGGTATTGGTGAGATTGCCGTTGTGGCCGAGGGCTACCGTTCCGCTCGAGGTGCGGCCGAGGGTGGGCTGGGCGTTCTGCCAGCTCGACGAACCGGTCGTGGAGTACCGGGTGTGCCCGACGGCGATGTGCCCGAGCAGGGTGCTCAGCGAAGCCTCATTGAAAACCTGGGAGACCAGTCCCATGTCTTTGTAGATGAGAATCTTACTGCCGTCGCTCGTGGCGATGCCGGCCGATTCCTGGCCGCGGTGTTGCAGGGCGTAGAGGCCGAAATAGCTGAGTTTGGCTACCTCTTCGCCGGGAGCCCAGACACCGAAGACCCCACAAGCATCTTGTGGGCCCTTCTCATTGGGAAGGAGATCGTGATTTAACAGTCCGTCGCCACCGGGCAAGCCGCAGCCTCTTTACTTCTCGTTGAACGCTTGGAAATCATCGTTGGGGGTGCCGGAGCCAGGCTCAGCGGTACGCATGTCGTTGGTATTGATGTCGCTCGTCCCCAGTCTATCGGCGACGACCGACACGTTCGAGCGCCCGATGACGCGGTCGATCACGAGGGCGACGACCGCACCGAGGGTCGTGCCGAGGGCGAGTCCGCCGAGCAGCAGGAAGCCGAAAATCTGCGCCCGGTCGTACTCGTCGTTCTCGGGGAAGGAAATCGTGAGAATGAGGGCCAGCAGCACACCGACAATGGCGCCGAGCAGCATGAAGTTGCGGTACCGCGGAGCGCGATGCACGGTCACCGTCGTCTCCGCCAGGAGCATCTCGCTGGCTGTCGCAGTGTCGGCGGCGGTGTCGGCGGCGGTGTCGGCGGCGGTGTCGGCGGCGGTGTCGGCGGCGGTGTCGGCTGACGGGTCTTGGGGTTGCTCGGCCTGGGGCCGCTCAGAAGAACTCACCCCCGTATTATCCCATGGGCAGATGCGAGACTGGCTCTATGAACACGATTGCGGTACTCGGAAGCGCCAACATGGATCTCGTCGTACGCCAGTCGCGCCTCCCCTTGCCCGGAGAGACCATATTCGGTACCGGTTTCAGCACCGTTCCGGGCGGCAAAGGGCTCAACCAGGCGGTCGCCGCAGCCCGGCTCGGCGGCGACGTCACCTTTCTGGGCGCGGTCGGAGCGGACGCCTACGGAACCGAGCTGCGTGCGCTGCTGGTGGGCGAGGGCATCCGCTCTGCCGAACTGGCGACAGCGGATGCCGCCACCGGTACCGCCCACATCTCCGTCGTGGACAGCGGCGAGAATTCCATCGTTGTGGTGTCGGGGGCCAATGCCACGGTCACGACCCTGAGCGTGGAGCAGCGCACGGTCGTTGCCGATGCGGCCTTTCTGGTGATGCAGTGCGAGCTGCCGACCCGGGTGCTGGTCGAGGGGGTCGCGCTCGCTCGCGCGGCCGGGGTGTTCACCGTGCTGACACCGGCGCCGGTGGTGCCGCTGCCGGCCGGTTTTCTGGCCTCGGTCGACCTCGTCGTGCCGAACCAGGGTGAAGCCGCCGAACTCACCGGGGAAAGCGACCCGGTGCGCGCGGCCGAGCTGCTCAGTGCCGAGGGCAGCTGGGCGATCGTGACGCTGGGTTCGGAGGGGGCGGTCGTGGCCTTCGACGGCGAAGCCCTCGGCCTCGCGCCGGCCCGCCCGGTGACGGCAATTGACACCACCGCGGCGGGCGACACCTTCGTCGGGGCGCTCGTGGCGCAATTGGCTGCGGGGTACCTGCGCGGCACCGCGGTTACCTCCGACCAGATGATCGAGGCCGTGCGCTATGCCACGGTGGCGTCCTCGATCGCGGTGACTCGCGCCGGAGCAACCACCTCGATGCCGACCAAAGCCGAGGTCGACGCGATCCTCGCGTAGCCCGGGGTCAGGCCCGGGTGCGCACCACGCGAATGGTGACCAGGGCGATTGCCGCGGCGGCAACGGCACCGAGCAGGATCAGCGCCAGGGTCCAGATGTTGAACGACGCGACAGCGTCGACTGCGACCCCAGCCACGACATCGCCGTCATAGCCGAGGCTGTCGGTGCCGGCGTGCGGGGCTGTGGCGGCAGCATCCGTTGGTGCAGCGGCGATCTCGGCGGCGAGCGCTGCGCCCGCCGCGTCGGCGAGTGCCTGCGAAGCAGCCGTGAGCACGGCCGGAACCACGACTCGCGCCGAGGTGTTCGGCGCGGTGGGCGCCGAAACGTTCGGTGTCGTCACCGCGGGTACCGCTGCCTCCGGCACCACGACCGGCGCCGTGACGGTCAACGTGCGCACCTCGGAGTAGGCGGTGGCTCCATAGGGGTCTGCGGAGTAGGCATACCAGCCGTGGGTGCCGACGCCCGGGTTCCAGCTCGCGGTCACCGTCACGCCGCTTGTCACCGTGTCGAAGGCGGCGATCGCGGTGGTCGACAGGATGTCGACGGTGAAGGCATCCGTTGCGAGGGATTTCTGCATCGACGTCATACCGAAGGCCGCGTAGGGCACCGTGAATTCCTGGTGCTCCAGGTCGAGGGTGGGGTCGTCGGAGTTGTAGACGTCGAGGTAGGGCGAGTAGGTGCGCACGCTGATCTGCTCGGCGGCGTTGTCGAAGTGCAGCAGCCGCAGAAAGGACTGCCCGCCCTCCGGCAGGCCCTGGTAGTCGAACAGCATCTGGTAGACCGAGCGGTCGGGGGTGCCGTCGCCGTTGTCGTCGAACTGATCGATGCGGGTGAACGCGTCGTGGTAGTGCCCGGAGAAGACCATGGCCACGTTGGCGTTGGGGGCGACGACCTCGTCGTAGATCTGCTGCGGCACCGCCCCCAGGCCGCCGGTGGTGAGCATGTACTCGTGCAGGTTGAGGATGGCGGTGCGCTCGGGGTACTGGGCGAGCACCTCGTTGAGCCAGGCGATGCCCTCCGCGCTCGGCGCCCAGCCGAGGTAAAGCATGATGAAGTCGATTCCGCCGGCCGTGACCAGATCGTAGTGGCCGCGGTTGTCTTCGAAACTGCCGCCGTACCAGGGGTTGGCTTCGTAGCGTTCGGCCCCGAAGTTGGCCTTGTACGCGGCATAGTCGGCGTCTTTCTGGCCCACATCGTGGTTTCCGGCCAGCACGCCGTAGGGTAGCTGGGCGTCGTCGAGCATGCTGTACGCCGCGTTGGCGTTGGTCCACTGGTGTTCGTCTTCGAAGTTGTCGACGATGTCGCCGGTGTGGAACAGGTACTGCAGGTTGACGGCGGCGCGCTGCTCGAGCAGGTAGTCGTGGATGTCGAGCTGGCGCTGGTAAAACGTGTCGTTGTAGTACTGCGTGTCGGATTCCACGGCGAGTGTGAAGTCGTAGTTCGCCCGCGCCGTGTCGTTCACGTTGTTGACCGGCAGGGTGCTCGACCGGTCGGACAGATCGGCGCCGGCGAAGCCCTCGGAGTGCTGGATCAGCACGGTCATGACCTGATTCTGCACGTGGTCCAGTGCCGGCACCATGGCGTCGAGGGTGAACGCGGTCGCGCCCTCACCGATGGTCACGTGGCGATCGAATTCTTCCCAGGCACCGGTGGTGAGATTCTGCACGTAGAGCAGCACCTTGGCGTCGGCGTTCGCGGTGCCGTCCCAGCGCACCCGCGCGGTGAAGTCGGCGCCGGCATCCGTTGGCACGTCTACCTCGAACAGCTGGTAGGGAAACTGTGAGTCGGAGGTGCTCGGCGAGGTCGCGCCGTCCAGTCGCGCCATGGCGGTGACCTGATCATCGGTCAACAGGGTCTTGGCAGACCGATCGGTGACGTCGGCGATGGCGGTGGTGCCCGAGTAGGCGCGCACGTTGCTCTCGGCAGCGGATGCCGTGAATCCCCGCCGCAGGGTGACGTTCAGTTGGTCACCGGTCGGGTCGGTCGCCCGCGCCGTGAGGTCGAGCGGTCCCTCTTCGACGACCGCACCGTTGAGCGGCGTGATCAGTTCGTTGCCGGGTTCCTCGACCGGGGTGGAGAACACCGTGCTGCGCTCACCGACGTTGCCGACGTTGTCCGTGGCGGTGAGCAGCAGGGTGTGCTCGCCGTCGGCCAGCTGGATCGACGAGGTGGCATAGGGCAACTCGATGGGCCGGCCGTCGAGGGTCGCGACGAGCGTGTCGAAGCCGGCGCCGGCATCCGTCGCACCGCCCTCGATCATGAAGTCGCCCTGGTACAGCTGGCCGGCGATGGCGGATGTCGTGACGGCGGGAGCCGTGTTGTCGACCGTGACGGCGCGGGTCACCGAGTCGACGCCGTTGCTCGCGAGTACGGTGTGCGCGCCGTCGGCGACCGCGGTGGTGTCCCAGGCATGAGCGACGGCCATGTAGGCGTCACCGGGAATCGTGAAGCTCGAGTTGTAGAAGTCGAGCTTGCCGGCGCTGTCCCCCATGTTGAGCGCCAGGCTGGGATCGGTGTAGCCGGCAGGCTGCAGGCTACGGCCGTCGGGAAGCACGAGGCGCGGGTTGCGAATTTGAAAGTCGTCGTTGTTCTCGTTCGGGTTGATCTCCGGGGCTACCTTGGAGCCGGCCCAGACGCTGACGACGAGGTCTTCCCCCTGCGTCAGGTAGGTCAGCGGCACCGGCGTTGCGATGGTCTCCCAGCCCTCGGGAATGCCGTCGTCGAAGATGCGCAGCACGTCGGTGCCGATGAGCACACCGTTCTGAAAGAACGTGTTCACGGCGGTGACTTCGAACACGAACTGGGGTGCGAACTCCAACTCGGGATTCGTCGGCACGGTCTGGTCGTCGATGCTCAGGGTCATACCGTCGGTGCTGCTGTCGCCGGCGGCCGACACCGTCGTACTGCCGGCGACGAATTGGCTGTCGGTGAGGTTGAGGCGCACCGGGGAGTTGTCGACCCCGGTGAGGTCGACCCGCTTTGTCGGGGAAGTGGTCTCGGTGCTGCCGTCGCTGGCCGTGAAGTAGTACTCGTACCAGCGCTTGCCGGTGAGGTCGACCCGCTGCAGGTCGTACTGGTAGCCGTCGACGCCGTCGGTCGACAGATTCATCGTCAGGAATTCGGTGTCGATATTGCTCTTGAGGTGCAACTCGACGGTACGCGCCTGCACATCGTCGGTGACGGTGGCCGCCAGAGCGAAGTTGTTGGCCGGATCAATTTCACCGAGCGTGTGATCGACGATCATCGGTGACGTCGTGTCGGCGGCGACAGTCTTCGCCTCGCCGGGTACCTGCGCCGCGAACACGGTACCCGGGGTGGCCGCGACCTTGCCCAGGTTCAGCTGACGTCCCGGGTTGCTGCTGTCGTTGCCGTACTGGATCCCCTTGTTGGCATCGACGTCGTCAGCGCCGGCGAGGTTGTAATAGGCCGAGTTGACGCTGAAACCGGTATTGGTCAGGATCTCGACGCCGCGTGGCGAGCCGTTGGCCAGGCCGCCGGCGAAGACCTCGACCAGGTCGGCTCCTGGGGTTAGGTCCGAGCCGAAGCGACTGTTGAATTGGGTGGCGGTGAGCGTGTCGTTCTGGCCGTTCTTGATCCAGAACACGAGGTTGCCGCCTGGTTTGATCACCACGTCGGTGGGGGTGCTCGGCCAGCGCACGGTTGAGCTATTGGTGAGGTCCGCGAGCGGATACAGGTAGTTGAGCGTGTAGTCCGCGAAATTGATGGGGCTGGCGGTGGCGTTGTAGACCTCGATGAACTCGTAGCCGTCGGCCGAGCCGACATTGGTCGTGTCCGGCGTGATCTCGGTGATCTGCAGCGAGGCCGGAATCGCCATTTGGCTGGCTGCCGTGGCCGACACTGCTGGGGCGATGGCGCCCGCTCCGCCGATCAGCAACACGAGGGCCAACGCGGTCAGGGACGGACGGAACGAACGGGAGAGAATGCGCACTGAGCAGGCCTTTGTTTCATGGGCGGTCTCGCTCAAGCTAGGTGTGTCGCGGGTCCGGTCCGTGACGTGCCGGTGAACGGACGGGGCTTCGGCGAATCACTCTGCGTATGGGGGGGGGTACGGCGCACAACTGCGGAGCTGACAGGTAAATCGGGTTCTGGAAGGCTGAATCAGGAGGAATTGCTGTTTTTTTCGCAGGTTGGTACGCGCTGGGGCACCGGCAGCACCGGCACGTGTCCGGTGAGATCCGCCCGGGCGCCGGAAGCGTGGATGGCGCCGCTCGCCAGACCGTCGGCCCACGATAGGGCGCCGGTGGCGAGTCCGAGCCAGGTGGCGGCATCCGTTTCGATGACGTTCGGCGGGGTACCGCGGGTGTGGCGGGGGCCGGCGACGCACTGCACGGCGCCGAACGGGGGCACGCGCACCTCGAGGGTGTTGCCCTCGGCCTGTTCGGCGAGCAGTTGCAGGGTGTAGCGCACCGCCTGCGCCCGGATCTCTCGGCTCGCGCTGGCGCCAGCGCCGAGCGCCGCCCGTACCGCGACCCGGCCGGCTCCATCGTCGATGCGTGCTCGTGCCATGGCTCCAGTCTGCCCGATCGGGCGGGCCCGAGGCATCGGGTAGCCTGAGACGGTGAAAATTCTGGTCCTTGGTTCCGGTGCCCGCGAGCACGCCATCATCACCGCGCTGCTTCGTGAGGAGCCGCAGCCGAGCGTTACGTGCGCCCCCGGCAACGCCGGTATCGCCGACGCGGTGCCGGTCACTGCACTCGACCCGAACGACCCGGTCGCTGTGACCGATTACGCGCTGCTGCACGGCGTCGAACTCGTCGTGATCGGGCCGGAGGCCCCCCTCGTCGCCGGCGTCGCCGACGCCCTGCGCGCCCGCGGCGTGGCCGTGTTCGGGCCCGACAAAGCCGCCGCCGCGCTCGAGGGCAGCAAAACCTTCGCCAAACGCATCATGGATGAGGCCGGCGTTCCCACCGGCCGTGCCGTACGCGCCGGCACCCTCGCCGAGGCTGAAACCGCCCTCGACGAGTTCGGCGCACCCTACGTGGTCAAGGCCGACGGCCTCGCCGCCGGCAAGGGCGTGCTGGTCACCGACAACCGCGACGCCGCCATCGACCACGCAACGTTCTGGCTCGAACACGGCAGCGTCTTGGTCGAAGAATTTCTCGACGGACAGGAGATCTCGCTCTTTCTGCTCAGCGACGGCGAGAACGTTCTGCCGCTGTCGCCCGCCCAGGACTACAAGCGCGCCCTCGACGACGATGCCGGTCCCAACACCGGCGGCATGGGCGCTTACTCGCCGCTGCCGTGGCTCGACGCCCAGTTCGGCAGTGAGAACGCCTTCGTCGACGAGATCATCGAGACCGTCGCCCTGCCGACGGTGCGCCAGCTCGCCGCGGAGGGCACCCCGTTCGTCGGGCTGCTGTACTGCGGGCTCATTCTGACGGATGCCGGCATCCGCGTCATCGAGTTCAACGCGCGTTTCGGAGACCCCGAGACGCAGGTCGTGCTGCCGCGCCTGGTCACGCCGCTGTCCGGCCTGCTGTTCGCCGCCGCGACCGGTACGCTCGGCGGCCTGCCCCGCCCGGTCTTCTCCGCCGAGGTGGCGGTCACCGTCGTGCTGGCGAGTGAGAACTACCCGGAAACCCCACTCACGGGCCGGGAAATCACCGGGCTCGACGCCGCCCTGGCCGTGGACGGCGTGACGATCGCCCACGCCGCGACCCGGGTCGACGGCGGCACGCTCGTCTCGACCGGCGGACGGGTGCTCAGCGTCGTCGCCGTCGGCGACTCCTTCGCCGAGGCCCGCGCCCGCGCCTACGAAGCCCTCGGGCACGTGTCCCTGGCCGGCGCCCACTTTCGCACCGACATCGCCGCCCGGGTGGCCTGACTCGACCCAGACGGGTGCGCCGCCCGCGTCGCCCGCGTCGCCCGCCCGTTCGCGCGTGCCATCCCGCCTCGTGGTGGCCAAATCAGGAAAAACGTGCTGCTCGGATCGGGGAAGCCCGGAACCATGCGGTCTTCCACCCATGGCGGCCTGGATTTCCTGAATTAGCCACCGAAAATGGGCGTAGCAGACCCGATCACACGCTCTGACGCGCGCGATCTTCGTGGGAGACACCCCCGAGCATGCGGGAGAATGAACGGGTGAGCCAATCTGAGTACGAGTCCCCCGCATCCGCCGTCGCACTCGACGGGTGGGCGCCCGTCTACTCGGGCAAGGTACGCGACCTTTATGTTAAATCTCACGATGGTGAACAAACGGATGCCCCCTCCCTCGCGACCGCTTCGCGGGTTCTCGTGGTCGCGAGCGACCGGGTCAGCGCGTTCGACCACGTGCTCGAGCCCGGTATCCCCGGCAAGGGCGAGCTGCTCACCACCCTGAGCCTGTGGTGGTTCGACCGGTTGACCGACGTTCCCAACCACCTCGTCCCCGATCACGAACCGGTCGGCGGCACCGTGCGGGAGATCATTCCGGCGAGCGTTGCCGGGCGGGCCATGCTCTGCCGCACCCTGAACATGTTCCCGATCGAGTGCGTCGTGCGCGGCTACCTCACCGGCAGCGGCTGGAAGGAATACCTCGAAACCCAATCGGTCTGCGGCATCAAACTGCCGGAGGGTCTGCAGAACGGTGACCGCCTGCCCGAGCCCATCTACACTCCCGCGTGGAAGGCCCCGATGGGCCAGCACGACGAGAACATCTCGTTTGAACGCACGGTCGAGCTGGTCGGGCCGACCATCGCCGCCGAGCTGCGCCGCCTCTCCCTCGCCCTGTTTCAGGCCGCCGGCGCCATCGCCGAGCAGGCCGGCGTCATTCTCGCCGACACCAAGTTCGAGTTCGGCGCCGACCGGCAGACCGGCGTGACGGTGCTCGCCGACGAGGTGCTCACGAGCGATTCCAGCCGCTACTGGGACGCTGAAGCCTGGCGCACCGGAACCACCCCGGAGGCCCGCATGGCGAGCTTCGACAAGCAGATCGTGCGTGATTGGCTCGCCGCACACTGGGACGGCGCCGGCGTTCCGCCCGAACTGCCGACCGAGATCGTCGAGCAGACCGCAGCCCGTTACCGTGAACTGCTCGAGCGCCTCACTGGCGTCTGAAGCTCGAACGGGGGGCAGGCGCGACGTGCGCATCGCGGAATAGCCGGAGCGGCAGCGCAGTTATGCCTGCTGTGACTCTCACTGCGAAAGACCTGCTGGCCGCCGACACCGGAATGGGCGCGGTGACCCTGCGCGTGGGCAACCTCGACGCCATGATCGCCTACTATCGCGACATCGTGACCCTCGAGCTGCAGAGCCACGACGGCCCCGTCGCCGTGCTCGGCCGCGGTCACGTTCCACTCGTAATTTTGCAGCACGCCCCCGAGCTCGCGGCCGCGGAGCCGCGCTCGGCCGGGCTGTACCACACGGCCATTTTGTTCGACACGCAGGCCGACCTCGCCGCCGCCGTGTATTCGATCGGCACGAAATCCCCAGGAACCTTCACCGGCAGCGCCGATCACCTGGTCAGCCAGGCTTTTTACTTCACCGACCCCGAGGGCAACGGCATCGAACTGTACTGGGACCGCGATCGCACACAGTGGAGCTGGACCCACGGCCAGGTCGAAATGGCTTCGCTCTACCTCGACCCGAACGCATTCATTTCTGAGCATATGTCACAGGAACCCAGCGCCGGCCACGCCATCGTCGGCCACGTGCACCTCTCGGTCGGCGATGTTGCGAGTGCCCGTGAGTTCTACGTCAACCGTCTCGGCTTCGAGGCAACCGCGAACTTCGGCCCCTCGGCCCTGTTCGTCTCGGCCGGTGGCTACCACCATCACATGGCCATGAACACCTGGGAGAGCTCGGGCAGCGGCAAGCGCCGCCTGGCCCTCGGGCTCGGCGAGATCAGCATCATCGTGCCGACCACCGACGATATCGGTGCCTTGGGCGAGCGGATGACCCACTACGGAGTCGACACCCGTCACGACGGGCAGACCCTCAACTTCGACGACCCGTGGGCCAACCGCATCCTGGTGCGCGCCGCGGACCACACGAACGCCGCCGCAGACCCGGTCGCGACGCCCTGAACCTCAGCGGGCGGCGCGCGCCGCCCGGCGGGTGAGGCCGTGCACGGTGGCCTGGTAATCCTTCACGTTGAGCGGCCGGCCCGGCAGCTTGGACCGCGGCGCGTCGGCCGCGCGCAGGCCGTCGAGCACGATGGAGAGCTGCCGCCGCCACTGGCCGGCGTAGCCGTCGCCGAGGCTGCCGAGCGATCCGACCATGGTGACGAGCACGGCGAGGTCGACCGCGTCAACATCGCGGCGCAGCGTGCCGTCCTTCTTGGCGCGGGCCACAAGGCTCGCGATGAAACCGTCGAACTCCGCCGCCGGCCGCGCCGACGGGTCTAGCCTGGCCATGCGCCGCAAGATCGGCGGCAGCGAGGGGTCGGCGACGAGCCATTCGGCGACCCGTTCGGTATAGACGACGAGCGCGTCCCACGCGGTGGGCGCAGCCTCGATCTCACCGCGCACCGCGTGCAACTGCGCGAGGGCGAGGTCGTAGAGCGCGCGCACGAGGTCGTCGCGGGTCGGAAAGTTGCGATACAGCGTGGCCACGCCAACTTCGGCCTGGCGGGCGATGGCCTCGAGTGAGGCATCGACGCCGTGCTGCGCGAGCAGGGTGCGCGCGCTGAGGATCAGTCGATCACGGTTGAGCCGAGCGTCCCGGCGCCGGGGTGTAACCGGGGCAGTCCTCTCGGGTGCAGCCGGAACCGGCACGCCCTCCTGGGGCTTTCGGGTGGGCGAGGTCATACGCTCCAGTCTAGAACTTTGACCTGCCCCCCTCGTTCGGTGTTGCGCCCACCGCCGCAACGTGCGCACAATTCAACCAAGCCGAACGGAACCCCGATGACCCTCAAGAACAACACCCGCGACTTCGACCCCGAGATCGTCACCGATTTTCGCGAGAAGATGAGCTACGGGGCCTACCTCGATCTGCCCACCCTGCTCGATGCGCAGAAGCCGGTGAGTGTTCCCGAGCACCACGACGAGCTGCTCTTCATCATCCAGCATCAGACCACCGAACTGTGGCTCAAACTCGTGCTGCACGAGCTTCAGGCGGCCATCGAGGCTTTGCGCGCGGACCTGCTCGCGCCGGCTCTCAAGGGCATCGCCCGGGTCAAGCACATTCAACGAACCCTCACCGAACAATGGTCGGTGCTCGCCACCCTCACCCCCACCGAGTATGCCCAGTTCCGCCATTTTCTGGGCAATTCGAGCGGGTTTCAGTCGTACCAGTACCGTGCGGTCGAGTTCGCGCTCGGCAATAAGAACCAGCGCATGCTCACCGTCTTCGAAGCGGATGCCGCAGCCCACGCCCTGCTCACCGCCACCTTCACCGCGCCCAGCCTCTACGACGAGTTCCTGCGCTACCTGCACCGAGCCGGTTACGACATTCCCGATGCGATACTCGAGCGCGATGTGACCGAGGCCTGGACGTTTCATCCCGAACTCGTGCATACCTTCCGGGGAATATACGAAAATGCCAGCGAGCACTGGGCCGCCTATGAGGCCTGCGAGGAACTCGTCGACCTGGAAGATAACTTTCAACTTTGGCGTTTTCGGCACCTCAAGACCGTGCAGCGCATCATCGGCATGAAGCACGGCACCGGCGGATCAAGCGGTGCAGCCTTTCTGCAGGAGGCCCTCGAGCTCACCTTCTTTCCGGAGCTGTTCGCGGTGCGCACGGAGATCGGCACGTGACCACCCATCTCCTGCCCGGTCGCGGCGCCGTGTATCCGGGGTTTCTCGACGCGCACGTGCACCTCGCCCTGATCGACCCGGTCATGCTGCCAAGCGGCGGCATCGCCCGGGTGCTCGACCTCGGCGGCTGGCTGCCCGACGGCCCGCGCCCGTCTATGCCCGATTTGGCATACGCGCATCAGTTCGTGACCGTCCCCGGCGGCTACCCGAGCCGGGCCGACTGGGCCGAGCCCGCGTGGACCTGCGCGGTTTCTGGCGCAGCGGATGCCGCCGGCGCGGTGGACCTGCAGGCTGCGGCGGGGGCATCCGTTTTGAAGGTCACCCTGAACTCGGAGGCTGGGCCGGTGCTCGGCGGCGAGGCCCTGCTGGCGCTGGTCGGCCGGGCGCACCACCGCGGCCTGCCGGTCGTGGCGCACGCCGAGGGTGCCGGCGAGGCCGAGCGCGCGTTCTCTGCCGGGGTCGACGCGTTCGCCCATACCCCGTTCTCGGAACGCCTTGGCGATGATCTGGTCAACGCGATGGCCGGCCGAATGACCTGGATCAGCACCCTCGACATTCACGGCTGGGGTTCCCGCACCGCTGCCTTCGAAATCGCGAGCGATAACCTGCGCCGGTTTCACGGCAGTGGAGGTCGGGTGCTGTATGGCACCGACCTCGGTAATGGGCCGCTGCGCCTCGGCCTCAACCTCCGCGAAATCGTGGCGCTGCTCGGCGCCGGCCTGACCCCTGACGATGTGCTGGCGGCGCTCTGCTCGTCGGCGCCGCTCGGACTGACCGTGGCCGACACCCGGGTTACCTTTGTTCCGGGCGAACGGCCGCGTGACCCCGGCGCCTTCGCCGACTGGCTCGTCACCGCTCGCGCCCTCACCCGCCCCGAACTCGAGGAACTCGCATGACGCCCACTCCGAACACCGGCCTCGATGCCCACCTCGCTTATGCCCGGCGGATGGACCGCATCGACGGCCTCGCCCACTACCGGGCGCGGTTTCTCGGCACCGACGCCGACGCCGACACGGCCAACCCGCGCTCCTACCTCGACGGCAACTCGCTCGGTCGCCCGCTGCGGGCGAGCGCCGACCGCATCACCGACTTTCTGCACCACGACTGGGGCACCCGGCTCATTCGCGGCTGGGATGAGCAGTGGATGGACCTGCCGCTGCAGATCGGCGACGACCTCGGCCGCGCCTGCCTCGGCGCCGCTCCCGGCCAGGTGTTCGTCGGAGACTCCACCAGCGTGCTGCTCTACAAGCTGGCCCGCGCCGCCGTGGATTCCCGCCCGCAGCGCACCGAAATCGTGCTCGACAGCGACAATTTTCCCACCGACCGGTACATCCTCGAAGGCATCGCGCGCGAGCGCGGCCTGACCCTGCGCTGGATCGACTCCGACACCGAGAGCGGAGTGACCGCCGAGCAGGTGCGTCAGGTGGTCGGCCCGCAGACCTCCCTCGTGCTGCTGAGCCACGTGGCCTACCGCTCCGGCTACCTCGCCGATATGCAGGCCATCACAGCCGCCGTTCACAAGCACGACGCCCTCGTGCTGTGGGACCTGAGCCACTCGGTCGGGTCGGTGCCGGTCGATCTCGACCGCTGCGACGTGGACCTCGCGGTCGGCTGCTCGTACAAATACCTCAGCGGCGGACCGGGCGCGCCGGCGTTCGGCTACGTCAGGAGTGACCTGCACGAGGTGCTCACCCAGCCGATCCAAGGCTGGATGGGAGCGCAGGCCATCTTCGAGATGGGGCCGGGGTATCAGCCGGCTAGCGGCATCCGTCGTTTCATGAGCGGCACCCCCGCCGTGCTGGGCATGCTCGCCATGCAGGACACCATCGCCATGCTGAATGAAGCCACGATCGAGTCGGTGCGCGCCAAATCGGTCGCGTTGACCGAGTTCGCGATCACCCTCGTCGATGAGTGGCTCGCGCCGATGGGGGTCACCGTGGCCTCGCCGCGGGAGCAGACCCATCGCGGCGGGCACGTGACCATCAACCATCCGCTCATGCGGCAGGTCACAAAGATTCTGTGGGACAACGACGTCATTCCCGATTTTCGAGCACCGAACGGGCTGCGGCTGGGCCTCGCCCCGCTGAGCACGAGCTTCGTCGAGACCTACGACGGTGTCGCCGCGGTGCGCGACGTGCTGCGCGGCATCCTGCTCGGCCAGAACGGCGTGAGCCGGTAGAACGGCGGGCGGGGTCACACCCGGCCTGTAGAATTACGGTGATTTAGAATTGCTGTGATTTGCCACGACTATAAGCCCCAGACTGTATGCGGAGTGCCCTGTGCCAACGATCGTCGTCGAAGTAATGCCCAAGGCCGAGTTGCTTGACCCCCAGGGCAAGGCCGTCGCCGGCGCCCTCGGTCGCCTCGGTCAGACCCAGTCAGCGCTGGCCAAGGTGACCGGCGTGCGCGTCGGTAAGCGCTTCGAGATCGCCATTGACGGTGAAGCGGATGCTGCCACCCTCACCGCCGTGCGCGAACTCGCCGACACGGTGTTGTCGAACTCCGTAATCGAGGATGTCGTCGGCATTCACGTGCAAAGCGCTCCGTCGTCAGCGGTTGTCTGATGCGCATCGGCGTCGTCACCTTTCCCGGCTCGCTCGATGATCGTGACGCTGCGCGTGCGATCCGCCTGGCCGGCGCCGACGCCGTAGCCCTCTGGCACGGCGACCACGACCTGCACGGCGTGGATGCCCTCGTGCTGCCCGGCGGGTTCAGCTACGGCGACTACCTGCGTGCCGGCGCCATCGCGAGCCTTTCGCCCATCATGACCGAGGTCATCGCCGCGGCGAACCAGGGAATGCCCGTGCTCGGCATCTGCAACGGTTTCCAGATGCTCACCGAGGCCCACCTGCTCGACGGCGGCCTCATTCGCAACGAGACGGGCCGCTTCATCTGCCGCGACCAGGGCCTGCGCATCGAGAACAACGCGAGCGACTGGACCAGCGGGTTCGCCGCCAATGCCGAGATCGTCATTCCGCTCAAAAACGGTGAGGGCTCGTTCATGGCCAGCGCTGAGACGCTCAAGGCACTCGAGGGTGAGGGCCGCATCGTGGCCCGCTACATCGGCGGCAACCCGAACGGTTCGCTGAACGACATCGCCGGCGTCACCAACGCGCGCGGCAACGTCGTCGGCCTCATGCCGCACCCCGAACACGCCGTCGAGGCCGGATTCGGTCCCGACACCGACGACGCCATGGCGAGCGGCATCGACGGCCTCACTTTCTTCACCTCGGTCATCACTCAGGCGCTCATCGCTCACTAGTCAGATTCTTTTTCTGCGACTGTCCTATTCACAGGGGCTGGTTCGTTCCTAAGGTAGATCCATCAACGGATGGTTCAAACCAAAAAGGAGCGCACCATGACCAGCTATGTCGCACTGATCTACACCCCCGATGTCGATTGGAGCCAGCCCGAGTACGCCGAGGGCATGGCCGAGTATCAGACGTTCGGTGAGGACGCCGCGAGCGTCATCCGCGGCGGCGCCGCGCTGTACCACACGCCCACGGCGACGACGGTGCGGGTGACCGGCGGCAAGGGCGGTGATGTCGTGCTCAGCGACGGACCGTATGCCGAGACGAAGGAGGCCCTTACCGGCTTCTATCTGCTCGAGTGCACCGACCTCGACGAGGCCATCCGTGTCGCGTCGATGATTCCGGGCGCGTGGAACGGTGCCGTCGAGATTCGTCCGGCCCTGCCGATGACTGTGCGGGTGCCCTCGCTCGAGACCAGCGACACCGTCACGCAGTGAGCACGGGCGAGTTCACGGGCGACCGCGCGGCCAGGCCCCGTGCGGTCTCCCGTGAACTCACCGACATTCTGCAGAATGAGCGGCGCCAGGTTCTGGCCTCGCTCACCCGCCTCACCGGGGATCTCGGTCTCGCCGAGGACGCCGTGCAGGACGCCTCGATCAGTGCGCTTCAGACGTGGCCGCGAACCGGCATCCCGCCGAACCCCCGGGCCTGGCTGATTGTCACGGCCAGGCATCGGGCGATCGACGTGCTGCGCCGCGAGGGGTCGCGCTTTGCCAAGGAGCGGGAGGCCGCCTTGATGCAACTTCACGAGGCGCCCGACGATTTTTCGGTGGGCGTGCTGCGCGACGATCAGCTGCGTCTCATCTTCACCTGCTGCCACCCGGCGCTCGCCGCCGAGGCGCAGGTTGCGCTCAGTCTGCGGGTGCTGTGCGGCCTCAGCGTGGCCGAGGTGGCTCGGGCCCTGCTCGTGCCAGAGGCCACGATGGCCAAGCGCCTCACGCGGGCGCGGCAGAAAATCGCGGCCGCCGGCATCCGTTATCGGGTACCCGACGACGTCGACCTGCCCGATCGGATGCGCGTGGTCGCGACGACGGTATTTTTGTTGTTCACGGAGGGGTACGCCTCACGCTCGGCCGGGGCGCACGAGCGGCGGTCCCTCGCTGAGGAGGCGGTGCGGCTCGGCCGGCTGCTGGTGCAGTTACTGCCGGGTGAAGCCGTGCTGGAAGGTCTGCTCGCGACCATGCTGCTGCAACATTCGCGACGCGACGCGCGCTTCGATTCCGCCGGCGATATCGTTCTACTCGCCGACCAGGATCGCGCACGCTGGGACCTGGCGCTGGCAACCGAGGGCGTCGAGCTGGCGGCGAGCGCCATCCGCCGCAGCCGGAACGCGCCCGAACGTTTCGCCGTCGTCGCGGCGATCTCCGCCTGCCACGCCATCGCGCGCACCGCGGAGGACACCGACTGGAACGCGATCGTGAGTTGGTACGACGTGCTGGCGCGGCTGGATCCGAGCCCGGTCGTGCTACTCAACCGGGCGGCTGCCCTCGCCGAATGCGGCCAGGTTCTCGAGGCCCTCGCTGCGGTTGACGCTCTGCACGGGCTCGACGATTATTTCTGGCTGCACGCCACTCGGGCCGAACTGCTGCGCCGCCTCGGGCGGGGGACCGACGCCGCGGTGGCAGCGGCTCTGGCGCGTCGGCTCACCGATTCTCCCGCCCAGCAGCGGTTGCTCGAACATCGGCACCCGGGTCTGTAGTGCGGCTATGGCCCCGAAGGTCCCGGGCGGCAGGCACCGACCTTCGGGGCCACTGTTCAGCTCAGCTCGATCAGTGCGCGGCGGCGGGTCGAGCGGATGCTGCGGGCGCGTCATCAATGTCGGCCGAGGCCTCCAGACGAACGTCGGTGGCGCCATCCGTTTCGAGCGTTTCGGGCAGCCCGTCCCGCTCGATGGTCGTGGCGAGCGTCTTCTCGGTGACGAAGCAGAGCAGGATGACGGCCACGATGACGAGCGGCACCATATAGAGGAACACCGGGGTGAGCGCGTCGTTGTAGCCGCTGATGATGATCTGGCGGGCGGCCTCGGGCAGTTCGCGCACCATGGCCGGGGTGAACGAGTTGGCCGCTCCGGCTCCGCCGGCGGGAAGGCGCTCGCTGAGCAGCTCGGTCAGGCGGGCGGCGAACAGGCTGCCGACCACTGCGGAGCCGATCGACGCGCCGATCTGGCGGAAGTAGTTGTTCGAGGCAGTGGCCGTGCCGACTTCGGAGTTCGGAAAGGAGTTCTGCACGATCAGGATGAGGATCTGCATGCTCAGGCCGAGCCCGACGCCCATGATCGCGAGGTAGCTGCACAGCAGCCAGATCGGCAGGGTCGGGGTCATGGTCGAGAGCAGCACGAGGGCGACGCCCACGATGACCGTGCCGGCAACGGGCATCCACTTGTAGCGACCGAATTTGCTGACCAGCCAGCCGGAACCGATCGAGCTGATCAGCAGCGCGGCCATCATCGGGATCATCAGGAACCCGGCCTCGGTGGCGTTCGCGCCGGTCACCATCTGCAGGTAGGTGGGCAGGTAGGCGAGGGCGCCGAACATGGCGATACCGGTGATCAGGCCCGCCATGGTGGTCAGGTTGAAGTTGCGGTCGCGAAACAGGTGCAGCGGCATGATCGGCTCGGCAGCCCGGCGCTCGACCAAGACGAAGGCCACTGCGGCGACGCCGGTACCGATGATCAGCGACAGGATCAGCAGGGAATCCCAGTCGTAGGTGGTGCCGCCCCAGGTGGTGGTGAGTACCAGACCGGTCGAGGCCAGGGCGAGCAGGCCCATGCCGGCCACGTCGAGCTTCGGTTTGGCATGGTCGACCGTGGGCAGGCGCAGGAAGAAGATCGCGGTGACGATGGCGAGGGCGCCGAGGGGGATGTTCATCCAGAATGCCCAGCGCCAGCCGATGCCCTCGGTGAACCAGCCGCCGAGCAGCGGGCCGGCCACGGAGGACAGCGCGAACACGCCGCCCATGATGCCCATGTACTTGCCACGCTCGCGGGCCGGTACGACGTCGGCGATGATGGCCTGCGAGAGGATCATCAGCCCGCCGCCGCCGAGGCCCTGCACGGCGCGACCGATGATGAGCCAGGTCATGTCAGGGGCGAGGCCGCCCACGATCGAGCCGAGAATGAAGATGCTGATGGCGCCGATGAACAGGCCCTTACGGCCGATCAGGTCGCCGAGTTTGCCGTAGACCGGAAGCATGATGGTTGACGCCAGAATGTAGGCGGTCGTCACCCACAGCATGTGGTCGACGCCGTTGAGCTCACCGACGATGGTCGGCAGGGCGGTGCTGAAGATGGTCTGGTCGAGCGAGGCGAGCAGCATGGTGACCATGAGCCCGGCAAAGACCAGCAGAATGTGGCGCTTGCCGGGGATGGCGGAGGCCGGGGCCTCGCGCGGGGAAAGTGTAGTGGTCATGAAAGTTTTTCGGTTACCTCTCTGGCGAGCGAGATTGCTCGTGATTCAAGTTGATCGGCCGCGCCATCGGCCTCGGCTTCAGCCCATTCCTTCACGGCTACCCGCACCGCACCGCCACACAGGGCGAGCACCAGTTCAGCGGATGCCGCGAGCTCGGCCGGTGAGTCGCTCGCGAACCGCACGTCCCGCGCCACGAGGGCCGCCACTGCACCGGTGACCTCGGTGGTCAGCTGGGTGAACTGGGCGAGCTGGGTGGTGAGCAGCTGCGGGTGCCGGCGCACAATCTCCAGCCGGTCCTGTTTCATGGTCGGGCGGGTCGATTGCGGGCCGATCACGGTCAGCAGCAGGTGGATGACCGAGTCGATCAGGCCGTGTTCGGCCACGCGGTCGCAGTGTCCGTGCAGCTCGGTCGCGGCGATTTCGACCTGGCGCAGGCCGAGGATCGCGGCATCCTTGCTATCAAAATAGTTGAAGAAAGTGCGCGGTGACACGTCGGCGAGTTCGCTGATCGCGTCGACCGTGGTGTGGTCGAGGCCGTCCCGCAACACCAGGGTGACCGCAGCGTCTTCGAGCCGCAGGCGTGTTTCGAGGCGTTTGCGGTCACGCAGGCCCAGGCACGGTTCGATGATCACGTTAACAATTATTGCGCACACTGCGTTTTTGCGCAACTGCAAAATTACAGTAATGCAGGTTTCTTGGGCAACGCTCAGTGGGGTCGCTCAGGTGGGGCTGCGACGATGAAACCACCCCTGCCCCGCCCTGAGTCGAAAGCCACCATGACCCCGCGCCTGCTGTTTCGTTCCGTTGCCATTGCCGAAGCCATCACCTGGGGGCTGCTGATCGCCGGAATGCTCATGAAATATGTGTTCCAGGTCGGCGAGCTCGGGGTGCAGATCGGTGGCTTCGTGCACGGCCTGATCTTCATCGCCTTCGGCATCACGGCCCTGCTCGTGGGCGTGAACCAGCACTGGGGCGTGCGCCTCACCCTGCTCGCCATGGTGACCGCCATCGTTCCGTTCGGCACTATTCCGCTCGACCGCGGGCTCGAGAAGAACGGCCGGCTCGACGGCAGCTGGCGGCACACCCGCACCGGCGACCCCCGCGATCACACCCGGGTGAGCGCCGTGCTGCGTTGGATGCTGGCTCGCCCGGCACTGCTCGCCGGCGTCCTGGGCGTCGCCCTCGTGTCAATCATGGCCACGCTGCTCACGCTCGGCCCGCCCGGCGGCGCCGGCTAGCCGCTTGGAGTGCGGCGGCGCCCGAACCCATCGCTTTCCGGGCCCGGGCCCGGTGAGTGGCACGGTCAGCCGAGGGTCGCCGGCGGCTGCGGGCTTAGGCCCACGCGGGGGTGGCAGGCGGTCGCGGCCAGCGTGAGGGCGGCATCCGCTTGACTGAGGTCGAAGATCGCACCGACCAGCGCCGAAAACGGATGCCGGTGCCAGGCACCACTGAGATACGTCACGGCCTGCGCCAGGTCGTCTGGCGTGTAGTTGTGCACGCCGCGAACGGTGACCAGGCGGCGCACGATCGACTCCGGGTCGAGCGGCACCGCCTCCCCCGGCGAGACGCTGCCGACGAGCACGACCACCCCGCCGACGCCGATCAGGTCGAGGGCGCACTGCACGGCAGACCGGGCGCCGCTCAGTTCGAGTGCGACAGTCGGCTCGGCAGCGCCGGCCTGCAGCAGCGCGGTGAGCACGCTCGCCACCCCGGTCGGTGACTCGGTTGGCGCCCCCGGGTCAGCGACGGCCGCGGCCCCGAAGGCGAGTGCAAGCTGCCGGCGGGCGGCATCCGGGTCGCTGACGACGACGAGAGCGCCGGCATCCGTCGCCATCGCGCAGGCCGTCAGTCCGAGCATTCCGGCGCCGGTCACCAGCACGGTCGCGCCCGCGAGCGGCACGAGGGCGGATGCCGCACCCAGCGCCGCGACAACGGTGGCCGTCGCGCAGGACGCGGGCGCCAGGACCGTCGCCGGAACCTGTTCGTCGACGACCACGACCGCCGTTCCGGCACGCACCTGTACGTGGGTGGCGAAGCCGCCGCTCAGTTCCCAACCCCGCCGCATCCGTTCGTGGCCGTACTTGGCCAGCTGGAGGCATTTCTGGGGCACGCCGCGGCGACAGCGCTGGCAGGTGCCACAGCTCACCGTGACCGACCAGACCACCCGCTGGCCCACACGCAGAGGCATTCCATTTGAGGCATATGACTGTTCGGCGACGGCGACGATGTGCCCGACCTGCTCGTGTCCGAGCACGAGGGGCCGGTCGGCCGGGCGGTGGCCCAGGGCCGTGTGCACGTCGGAGCCGCAGACCGTGGTCAGTTCGACCTCGACCAGCACATCTCCTCGGCCCAACAACACGCCGGGCACCGCCACGGCGTCCAGCGGCAGGCCGACCCCCGACCAGACCATGGCCTCCGCGGCGCGCGGCAGAACCACCTCGCGGCCGCGGGTGAGGGCTGGCATGGTCGCGTGCCGAAAGCCGGGATCGTGTTCGGGCATGACTACTCGATCGTGTCCTCACGCAGGCCGAGCAGTTCGGCCAGGTCGGCGATGCTCGCGATGACGACGTCGGCCCCGGCATCCTCGAGGGTTTCGGTGTCGTGCGTGCCGGTGAGTACTCCCACGACAAGGCCGGCGCCCGCGTTCAGACCGGAGAGGACGTCGCTTGCAGTGTCGCCGACGACGACCATGGCCGCGACGCTCGACGCGCCGGTGCGCAGCAGAGCGGTCAGTGGCAGGTCGGGGTACGGGCGGCCACGGCCGGCTTCGGCCGGGCACAGGCTCACGTCAATGAGGTCGCTCCAGCCGAGCGCATCGATGAGCGTGTTCTGCGTTGACCGGGAGAATCCGGTGACGAGGGCCACCTTCACTCCGGAGTCCCGGAGTTCCTGGAACAGGTCGGCGGCGCCGTCGATCGCCGTCACGCCGACCTGCTCGATGAGTTCCCCGTAGGCGGTTTCGAAGGCGGCGGTCGCTGCGACGGCTGCTTCTTCGGAGTCGGTCAGTTCGCGAAAGACGTCGAGCTTGGACTGCCCCATGGTCTCGCGCACGAACGCGACGGCTTCTTCGAGTTCGTCTGCGGTGTCGGCCAGGCCGCTGCGCTCGGCGGCGAGCACGAAGGCCCGTTCAACGAGGCCGTCGTCGCTCACCGTGGTGCCGGCCATGTCGAAGACGACGAGTTCAACATCGACGTCTTCGGTGTCGAAATCGTCCAGCTCCAGATCGAGGGAAAGGGGTGCGGTGCTCATAAGGTGCCTTTCAGTGGGGGATGGGATCGCAGATAGAGGCCATGACGTGCTCGGCGAGGCCGAGACCGGTCGTCATACCGATTCCGGTCGTGGCCGCAACGAGGTGCACGCCGGGTTCGGGTTCGTCGATGAGAAAATCGTCGCGGCCGCTGGCGTAGAGGCCCTGCCACCGTTCGAGTACACGCGGGCGCGGAACGCCGAAGAGCTCGGCCGTGAGTTGCAGCAGCTGCTCGAACGCATTCTCATTTTGGAATGGAGAGACGGACGCCCCGCGATAGTGGGTGTCCCCCACGATCAGGGAGCCGTCGGGCAGCTGGGTGTACATCTGGTTGAGGTCCAGTTCGGCGAGCGCCGGGTACTCACGCCGCAGTCGTTCGCCGAGCCGGACGGCTGCCGGCAGCTCGGCAAACGCTGCGTAGCGCAGCAGCGACCAGCCGGTGAGAACGGGCGCGGGCAGCGGCGCGCGCAGACCCGCATCCACCCGCAGCATGTCGAGGCCGCAACGGCGGATGCCGTCGCGGAGCGCGACCTCGGGGTACAACTGGTCAATGTCGTGGTTGACCGCCACGATGACCGTTCCGGCGTCGATCGCGCCGAGCGAGGTCGTGACCCGGCCGGGGCGCACCACGGTGACCGCGGTGCGGTAGCGAAAAACGACGCCGCGGCCTGCCAGGTAGGCAACGAGGCCGGTGCCGGCCTGGCGCGGATTGGCCTGGAGATCCCAGGGCAGCAGGGCCCCGCCGACGGCCGTGTCTGGCGCCAGCGGCAGGCGCGCCTCGACCTCGGCGGCGTTCAGCAGCAGCACATCGGGGAGGCCGGGGCCGAAGACCGATGCGTTGCCCCGCTCGTCGGCCAGCTCGCGCAGCACCGCCAGTTCGTCGTCGTGGCGGGCGACGACGACCGTGCCCGATTCGCGCAACCAGAGGCCGGCATCCGCTGCCAGTCGCAGCCAGATCGGGCGAGACAGCGCGGCGAATTCTCGGGCCAGTCCGCCCTGCGGGGTGAAACACAGGTGCCCGAAATTGCGAACGGATGCCCCATGGAGGGCGGCCGCGCGGTCCACGACGACCACGGACAGGCCCCGGTCGATCGCGGCGAGCGCGTGCCCGAGGCCCACGATGCCGCTGCCGACGACGACCACGTCGAAGGCGGTCACCGGAACACCCGGCGCATCCACACAGCGAGGCCCTCAACCAACAGCACCGAGACGAGGATCATCAACACGATGGTGGTGACCAGGTCATAGCGTGACCCCTGGCCGGCGTTCAGCAGGTAGTAGCCGACTCCGCCGCCACCGACCAGTCCCAGAATGGTCGCCGCCCGAATATTGGTGTCGAGCATGTAGAAGCTGTGGCCGACGAGTGCTTTCATACCCTGCGGCACGGTCGCCCCGGCATAGACCTGCAGGCGGGTCGCGCCCGCAGCGGTCAGCGCCTGTTCCGGACCGGGCTTGACCTCTTCGAGCGAGTCGGCGAGGAGCTTGCCGAGCAAGCCGATGCCGCCGATCGCGAGGGCGATGGTGCCGGCCTGGGCACCGAGGCCGGTCACGACGATGAGCACGATGGCCAGGATGATTTCGGGGATGCCGCGAATGGCGACGAGGACCAGTCGCATCCCGCTGCGCACCCGCCTCGACGGTGCCACGTTGCGTGCGGCGAGCGACCCGACCACGATCGAGGCGACAATCGTGAGGATGGTCGCGGCGAGGGCGATCGCGATCGTCTCGCCCATCGCGGCGAGCATGACGGGTGCGGTGTAGCTGCCGAAACTCGGCGGCCAGAACTTCGCGGCGGTCTCGGGCAGGTACGACCAGACCGTGAGAAAGTCGCCCCAGTTGATGTCGCAGATCCAGACGCTGCCGACGACGATCAGCACGAAGAGCATTCCCCACACGGCGTTCCGCACCCGGGCGTAGGTCCACGGTCGGTGCGAGGCATCCGCTGTCACACCGGTGACGCCGAGTCGCCGCAGCAGCCGGTCACCGAGCCCTCGGCCGGTCGGCGCCTGGCCAAGCATAACGACCCGCACGGCGCTCGACACGATCTCCATCACCACGCACAGCGCGAAAATGACCAGGGCGATGCCGAGCCCGAGCGAGTAATTGAGCGATTTGAAAGCGTACGACATCTCCAGGCCCAGGCCTGCCACGCCGACGTAGCCGAGGATGACCGAGCCGCGCAGATTGATGTCGTTGCGGTGCAGCACGGTGGCGACCCAGGAGGGAAGCACCTGCGGCAGCACTCCGGCGAAGAACTCCTGCGAGCGGCTGCCGCCGGCGGCACGAATGGCCAGCCGGGGACCTTCGTCGATCTGCTCGATCGCATCGGCGAACATCTTGCTGATCATGCCGATCGAGTGGATGCCGATGGCCAGGATTCCCGGCAGCGTGCCCAGCGAGAACATCAGCACGAACACCATCGCGAGCACGACATCGGGCACCGAGCGGGCCAGTACACCGAGAAAACGAGCCAGGCCCATCCAGCCCCGGCCAGGGGAGGTATTAGCGGCGGCCAGCCAGGCCAGCGGCACCGAGAAGAACGCGGCGAACAGGGTGCCGAGCAGCACGAGACCCACCGTGAGGGCGGTCAGGTAGAGCAGCTCGCCCGGCGCGGGAAAGCTGATGACGCCCACCCGGTCGAAGAAGCGGGCGGCATTTTCCCAGCTCGCTGTCATCCGCGGCAGCGAGATATCCACGCTGATCAGCGAGAGAACGGATGCTACGACCAGCGCCAGCAGGGTCAGCCCGGCCGCGATCTTCTCCGGCTGGGCGCGATACCGCGGGGCGCGCTGGGCCGGGGCTTCGGCATCCGCTTGGCCGGGCCGGCGACGATCGAGGGTGAGGGTCATCGGCGGTTGTCCCGCGCCGAAGCAAACGTCTGCAGGTCGAGCTCGTCCTGCTCATCGGGCTCATCGGGCTCAACGGGCTCCTCCGGTTCGTTCTGTTCCACGGTGCCGATTTCGGTTTCGATCGCATCGAGCTCACCGGTCGACGTCGTGACCCGGCCGTAGATCTCCATCACGTTCTGCTTGGAGAGGCCCTGAGTGGAAGTGTCGAGCACGACTTCGCCGTGCCGCAGGCCGACGATGCGGTCGCCCCATGACAGCGCCAGGTCTACCTGGTGCAGGCTGCACACCACGGTGAGGTCGCTGTCGATCGCGATCTCCCGAATGAGCGCCATGACCTGAGCGCTGGATTCCGGGTCGAGTGACGCGACCGGTTCGTCGGCGAGCAGAATATCGGGGTTCTGCATGAGCGCCCGGGCAATGCCCACCCGTTGCTGCTGCCCGCCGGAGAGGGTGTCGGCGCGCTGGTAGGCATGCGCCAGCAGACCGACACGCTCGAGGTGGCCCAAGGCGGCCAGCTTGAGTTCGCGGCGGTAGCCCCAGAGGCCCAGCCGCGGGCCGCGCACCCGAAACAGGGCCCCGGTCAGCACGTTCTCGAGAACTGTCAGCGGCCCGACCAGTTCAAACTGCTGAAAGACGAAGCCGACCCGACCGCGCAAGGCGCGGAGCGGCCGGCCCGTCAAACGCGAGACCGTCGCACCCAGCACGGTCACCGTGCCGGTATCGGGCCGGTCCAGGCCGTCGAGGTGGCGCAGTAGGGTCGATTTGCCCGAACCCGACAGCCCGAGCAACACCACGATCTCGCCGCGGGCGACGGTGAGCGATGCATTCTTCAGGGCCGTGGTCTCCCCGAAGGTTTTCGTCACACCGCGCACAGTGATCACCGGTTCCGCCGCGAGGGCGGAACCGGTCGGGGGTTGTAACGGCTTGGTCAGCCCTGGCACTGCGAAGCCGACGTCTTCACGCAGATGTCGCGAATGGTGTTGTAGTACGCGTCGTCGACGGGCTCGGTCGCGAAGAATGTGTCGCGGAAAGCCTGGGTGTCAGCGCTTTCGATGCCGGCGGCGATGATGTCGTCGATGGTGACCTCGGCGAGGATCTCGGTCAGTGTGGTCTTCAACTCGTCGGGAAGGGTGTCCGAGACGACGATCGGGGCCCCGGGAACCATGGTCTCGCCGATCACCTTGACCTTGTCACTCTTGGCGACCTCGCTGTCTTCGGCGAAGCCGACCTCGCACTCCTTGCCCTCGCCCACCTTCTGCACGCTCACGTCGTGCTTGCCCGCGAACACCGGGGTGACATCGGCGACCGGGTCGACGCCGGCTTCGAGAAGGTTGTAGGAGGGAAACAGATAGCCGCTGGTCGATGACGGGTCGACGAAGCAGACCTTCTTACCGGCGAACTCCTCGAGCGAGGTGATGTCGCTGTCGGCCGGAACGATCGCCTGGGAGTAATACCCGGGCACCTCGCCCTCCTTCGTCACGATCGACGAGATCGGGGTGATCGCCGCGCCGTTGTTGGTCGCGGTGATGTAAGTGAAGCCGGAGAACGACGCCACGTCGATCTTGCCGGCGATCGCGGCTTCGATCAGGGCGGCGTAGTCCGTCGACTCGTGGTACTCGACGGTCTTGCCCGTCTCCTGCTCGATGTAGTCCATCAGCGGCTGGTAGTTGGTCTGCGTGTCGACGGAGTCGGGCACCACCCCGAAGACGAGGGTGTTCTCATCGGCGGCGTAGCTCACGCCGGTGGTGTCATTGCCGGTCGCATCGGCCGTGTCGGCCGAGCAGGAGGCCAGGCTCAGGGTGAGCAGAACGGCGGCGCCGGCGGCGAAGGCGGCTTTCGCTGCGGGAGAAGTGGTACGTGAAAGAGCGCTGTGGATTGCCACGTGAAACCTTCCTGGGTCGGGGGCATTACGTTCACTCACGTTAAGCAGGTCGCCCGAACGGCATGGGCGCCCCGGGTAACGGGCAGGTGAACGCGTCATGGCCACTGTTTCTGCAGAGGTGACCACGTAAGCTGGCTGAACCGGGGTCCCTGATGGAACACCCGGGGAGACGTCGGGGGGCAGAGCGTGGCAACTGGCAGCACGTGGAGCGTGGATGTCGATGGCACGCGCACTCTTCTGACCGACGTCGACGCCGACGGCCCCGAGATGTGTAACGCCGCTTCGTTTGTAGGCCAGGCCGGCGTGCTGGCGTTGGGGGCGGTACACGGTTCTTCGGCGGTGTCGCGGGCGCTGTCATCGTTTCTCGAGGAGCGCGAGTCCGCTCCGATGCGGGTGGCGTTTTCGTTCTCGTCGGCATCGGCCGCACTCATCACTTCGGTTGAGGCCGTGGTCTTCGGCGATGAAGAGATGAGTGAGAGCCCGCCACGAAGCATCGACCCATCGAGCGCGTTTTCAGCCGAGCGCTTTGGCCGGCGACGCGCATGGTGAACGTTCGTCTGCCGCATTCGAGCGACCTGCCCGAACTCGACATTGATGCCACGGGGCTGGAGGAGGCGGCCGATTGGCTGTCCCGGAGCGCTCGCGACTTCAACGACCGTGCCGGCGACATGGACTCACACTGGTCGGGGCTCAGCGGAGTTTTCACGGTGAACGGAACGGACCGCATCTATTCCGCGTTCACACCGGGGGTCGAGGTCGCCGAGGACTACTCCCAGGCGATGCGCTCTGCCGCAAGCGCTTTGGGGACTTTCGCCATTGCCGTCGCCCTGCTGAAAGCGCAGCGTGACGAGCTCGACAATGAGATCTCGGCGCTGCGCATGATTGCTGTCGCCGTGGAGGCACAGGATCCGGACTATCCGTCGTTTTACTCGGACGCAAGCGTTGAAACGATGGCCTGGGACCTGAAGGGGCGTGTCGCCGACCTGTCCGACCGCTTCGGCTATGCCGAAGACGCCTGCATTCTCGCGCTCGGCACGATCACGGGCGGCACCGGGCACGGATTGCCATCGCCCGGCTCTCTCGGCCAACTCGGCATCGTGCCGGCCACCGGAATGCCGATCTGGCATTCACAGACCGACCTCTTCGCGTCCAGCACCTCGGACCGGGCCTTGAACTCGCTGACGTATCTGGGCACATTGACCTCGGCACAGGTCACACGGTGGCTTGCGTCTCACCCTGAATTTCTCGAAGCCATGGATGACATGCCACCGGATGCCGGGGAGGTGGCCGCGTGGTGGCATGCACTGGGGTCGAGTGCTGAAAGCGCCTCTGACGGCCAACTGGCGCTCATCGCAGCCGTGCCGTCACTGGTCGGCTCGCTCGAGGGTGTCGCCTATTGGGGTCGGGACAAAGCGAACCGCCTTCGTCTCACGGAGGCCATCGAGATCGAGCGCAAGCGATTGGCGATGTACAATCCCCGGCTGGAAGCGCTGGAGAATATTGTCGATGCTCTGGGCCCCAACGAGCAGATCCCCCCACGTTTGCTGGCAAGCCTCGAGCTTGGCGATCGGCCCCTCGCCGCGATCACAGTCGGTGATCTGGACCGCGCGGCGCACGTCAACTATCAGGTGTCAGGTATGTTCTCCGGCACCGACAAGATGACCGACGCTGTTGCCGATGCTGCGGCTTTGTACCAGGCCGAAATGATTTGGGCCGACGCCCTCGGCATCGACGGTGAAATCGCTACCGTCGCCTGGATCGGCTACGACTCCCCCGATCTGCTCTCAGTGCGCCACGCGGAAAGTGCCACTCTGGGAGCGGCCAAGCTCGAGCAGGCACTGGGCGGCTTTGGCGCCGTGACCGACGCCCGCGGAACCGACCCGTTTCTGAGCGTGCACGCGCACTCATACGGAACAACGACCGCATTGATCGCCCTGCAACAGCCATTGGGAGTGGACGCACTGGCGATGTACGGTTCCGCCGGCTCGGAGGGCGTACGATCGGTCGAGCAACTCGAAGTCGACCGGGAGCAGGTCTATGTCTCGACCACCAGCCCGGACGGTCTCGCCGCATTCGGTCGGCTCATCAGCGGCCGCGGCGACCCGGATTCTGACCGCTTCGGTGCCGTTGACTTCGGCTCAGATGGCGATTCCATCGACCCGGTGACAGGTCAAGCCTTCGTTCCGATCTCGGGACACACCGAATACCTCACGGAAGGTAGTGAGTCCCTGCGCAATCTGGTCCTAATCGGCCTGGGACGTGGCGACCTCGTGACGAAAGGATGACCAGCACAATGAAACTTTCACGCCGCCGGCGACGACTCGTTGCGGCTGGCCTGCTTCTTGCCCTCTCGACAGCGGGCTGTGCCCAATCAGGAGCGAAAATGACCCCCGACGAAGCAAAATCAAGCCTCATGAGCCTCATGGAGTCCCTGCAGACCGAGCTGGGTGGCGAATGGCGAGCCGAGGACATGACGGGCCCCCTCAGTTGTGACCTCGCCGGCGGTGAAGGCATCCGGTGGAGCGCCCTGCGGTTCGGGCCAGTCCCGGCCGACCTGCCGGCCGCTGAGAAAGCGAGCGCCACCGCCGCCGCAATCTTCGAGGAGGCCGGATATACGGTAACCACTTCATTCCAAGAGGAGCTGGGTTACATCGTTGGGGCGCAGAATGAACGCGGCGGCGGCGCTGACTTCGGCGCAAACACGAACGCCATGAACATCAGCGCCTACAGCGACTGCGTGCAGGGCGATCTGGGCGCGATCATAGACGAGTTGAACCGGGGCTGACTGGGACCGACGGGTTTCTGCACACCGGCGATATCGCCACGGTCAGCGACATCGGCGAGGTGACCATCGTCGATCGCAGCAAGGAACTGATCAAATACAAGGGGTACCAGATCGCGCCGGCCGAGCTCGAGGCCCTGCTGCTGACCCATCCGCAGATCGCGGATGCGGCGGTGATCGGGGTAGCGGATGCCGACGGCCAGGAATTTCCCAAAGCCTACGTCGTCGTCGTGGCCGAGTCGGCCGTCACTGCCGAGGAGGTCATGGCGTACGTGACCGAGCGGGTCGCCCCGCACAAAAAGGTGCGCGCGGTCGAGTTCATCGACGCGATCCTCAAGTCAGCGTCGGGCAAGATCCTGCGCAAGGACCTGCGCGCGCGGGAACGTGCCGCCGCCCAGTAGCGCCGAATACCATACGACGCCGCACAGTTGCTCACTTTGGCCTGACTCATTTTCTCACTGATAGCTATAGTGAGACTACAGTGAGGATAAAGTGAGGGCGCAGTGAAGACTAGTCAGGGATCGCTCAGAGAAGTCATCAGCAGCATTCGACGCGCTGGAACGGATCTGAGACAGATCGAGGTGAAAGCTGCCGTCCGCGAGTTGCCCAAGAGTCTCTGGCCCACAGTCAGCGCCTTCAGCAACCATGGTGGCGGGCTCATCATTCTCGGTCTCTCCGAAGAAAATGGCTTCAACCCAGCCGAGGGGTTTGATGCAGCCCGCATCCGTGATTCAATCTCCGATGCATTTCGGCCGCGCGGCCCTTTCGAACCAGCTGGCCCCATCAGTCCACGCCCCGTCGGCGCGATCGACATAGTCGACGTCGACGGCGCCCAGGTCGTGATCGTCGACGTTGCCGAGCTCCCCCCGGAAAGCAAGCCGTCATACGTCACGAATCAAGGCGTCGAGGCTGGCACCTACGAGCGGGTGGGTGATGGTGATCGGCGCATGAGTACCTACGCAATATTTCTCCTGACCTCGGACCGCGGTCAACCTCGTGACGACAGCGCACTCGTTGCCGGCTCGACGATCACGGACTTGGACCCCGCCCTCGTCGATAAATTCATTGCACGGCTGAGAAGAACGCGCGCGCGATCGATCGCGGATCTGACGGCAACAGCGGATATTCTGCAGCGGCACAATGTCATCGGTACCGGCGGAGTTCTGACGCGCGCGGGGCTCCTGACGCTGGGGCGCTACCCCCAGCAGTACTTCCCTCAGCTGATGATCACATTTGCGGCCTACCCGGGACGCACTAAAGCCGATGTCGTCGGCGACATTCGGATGCTCGACCGACAGGTCGTTGAGGGTCCGATCCCCGTGATGGTCGACGATGCCGTTCGTGCGGTCCTGAGCAATCTCAAGGTGCGGCGCGTTTCCCGTGGTGCCGGAGCTGCGGATGAACCAGAAATCCCGGTGGACGCCGTGCGCGAGGCCATTGCCAATGCCCTCACCCATCGCGACTACAGCGACTTCGCGCTTGGCGACCAAGTGCGAGTGGAGATTTACCCGGACCGGCTGGAAGTCTGGAGCCCGGGTGGCATCTGGGGCGGTCGCAGGGTTGTAGATCTTTTCGACGGCAGCTCTCGCTCTCGCAATCAAGTGCTCGCGAGTTTGCTCACAGAAGTCCCCTTCCCCGACAGAGACGAAACCGTCTGTGAAAACGCTGGGTCGGGAATCTTGCGGATGGCTGGTGTGCTGGGTGGAATGGGACTCCCCGCTCCGCGTTTCACCGCTACGTCCACCAGCATGACCGTCACCCTCGACCGGCATGGATTGCTCACACCGGAGATGTCCTCCTGGCTGTCGGGCATCGGGGCAGCGTCGCTGGATCCCGATGCGCAGCGAACTCTGGTTCTGGTGCATCGGGGCTACGACGTCGAAGATCAACTTTTACGGGCCCAATTTGGCATGGATTCCACCGACGCGCGACTGATTTTGCGAGCACTCGTGGCCGACGGCTGGCTTCGATTCCCATCGCAACCTGGCGGCGCCTACCGCCCGGGCCCAGGACTCCTCGATGCCGAGTTGAACGAAAACACCCTGTTCTCGGACGTTGTGGTGCCACCGACCCAACACCCTGAAGGTAGTCTCGATGAGAGGATTCTGAAGGTCATCGGGCAAAATGATGAACTCAGCATCAACGAGCTGGTGACAATTACACAAAGCAGCACAAACTCCCTGCGCCCTCGCTTGCGAGTACTCATCGAACAGGGTGCCCTGGTTCCGACTGCTCCACCACAGAGCCGCAATCGGCGCTATCGACGGCCACCCGGCGAGTAAAATTCAATCCACCAAGTTCGGCAGTTCCCGCAACACAGGTCAGTACTGGGTCGCATCTATAGATGCGGGGGTGGTGCCCCGAGACTCACGACGGTCTGGATCGCGGCATGGTCCGACGGCCATCCGCCCTCATAGCGCGTGACGTTTATGGCGGCCTTGAGCACGGTGACGCGCGGCGTGACGAGGATCCAGTCGATGCGTTTGTGATTCTCGCGCGGCGGACGGTAGTCCAGGAACGTTCCCCACCCCTCGGTGAGGCGTTCTTGGGCTGTGTCCCAGGTGTCCAGCAGCAGACCCTGGCCAGTGAGTCGGTCGTAGGGGGAGGTCGTCGCATCCGTGTTGAAATCGCCGGTCACGACAGTAGGCAGCAGTGATGCAGTCACGATTCGTAGCAGTACATCGGCGGATCGCACCCGCGAGGTGCGGGAACGGTTATCGAGGTGGGTGTTCACGGCCCGGAAGTCGATGCCGGTGGCCACGTCGTGAAAGACCGCGTCAACGACGACGCGCGGAGTGCGGTTGCCCCACGAGGTGGAGCCCGGCCGCAAGGGTGTGTCCGAGAGCGCCGTCTGCTCCCAGTCGAGCAGGCGCACTCGACGGGAATCGTAGACGATCGGGCAGCCTTCCCCGCCCGTGTTGGTTTCCCGGCCATGTCCGATCGAGCGGTAGCGATCGCCGAGGGCGTGACGCACGAAGTTCGCCTGGTCGAACAGTGCTTCTTGCACGCCGAGCAGCGCGGGCTGTTCCGCCGCGAGCAGCCGTTTCAGCAGCGACCGGCGGTGCACCCACCGATCGGGGCTGCGCGGGTTGAGGTGCGGTAGGCGTCGACGGATGTTGAAACTCATGACATGCAGATCAGGTGCGGTGACGGGCCCGATAAGTGCGCTGTCTGTCATGGAACCAGCCTATGTGGACGGTGCGACGACGTCGTGCTCGGCCACCGCGCCACCTACCGTTTGGGAAATCCGTCCCTGGCACGCCGCCACTGCCGCCTACTGTCGCCGGCTGGGCACGGCCGGGTGCTCTTGGGAGAGCCGGTACCCGCCGGAGAAGAACAACAATGGGTCGCCGTCGAGCTTCTTATAGGTTTGCACCTGGCCGATGAAAATCGTGTGGTCTCCCTCCTGATTGCGCGACACGGTCCGGCACGAGAATCGGGCGAGGAGTCCCTCGATTTCCGGCACGCCGGCTTCGTCCTCGGTCACCTTGAGTCCCGCAAATTTGTCGGCCGCCGGGGTGGCGAATTGGCGCGACACCAGATGCTGATCGGCCGAAACTCTTCCCACCTGTGATCGCGACTGCGCTGACCTGCGCCGTACTCGTCGGGGTCGCCTTCGTCATTACCGGAGCCGTCGCCGCCGCTCGGGGTATCACCGCCGACTGGACTATTGATCCGGCGGCCACTGCAGGCTGGTTCGTCGTCAACGTGATACTTGTGCTCAGTGGGGTCGCACTCGGCACATTAATTCTCAACGCCCCCGCCGCGATCATTTTCGTCGCCACAGGCACCATGGCCTGGCGCCTCATTGCCGTCTCCAGCACGACCGGAGCCGCCATTGCTTCGTGGCTCGACATGCCTCTTTGCGGTTCATCGCCGCACAGCACCAGGACGACGCCGAGCTGACCCAGCTCATCGGCGAGCTCACGCTCAAGGGCCCCGACTTCGCTGCGATGTGGACGAAGCACCCCTACGACAATGCGTCAGCGGTGTAAAGCGCTTCCACCCCCGAGACTAGGAATTTCGATCTCAGCTTCGAGGTCCTCCACCTCCCGGTGCCAGCGGACACCGAATGATGACGCACGCTGCCGAAGCCGACTCAACCGATGCCGTAGCACTGGAGCTCTTATCGGCTACAAACGAGACCCCTGGCGCGACGCGTTTCCATACGGATCTAACGAACGCTCTTTCCGGAGGCAACCAACTTTTCTCAGGCCGCGAGCTCCGAGACAATAAGGCGGGTTGCATCAGCGATGACGTCATTACTGTTCGGGGCGCTGGCTATTTCTGTTCGGGTGAGAATGCACATGGCAATTGTTTGTCGCTGCCCCTGCCAAAGCACTCCGGCATCGTTGACGATTCCGTAATCGCCTGCGCCGGTTTTGTCTGCGAGCTCGAACGGCTCGGACAGGCCCGCACGAGCTCGTTTACCTGATGTGGTGTTGCGCAGCATTAAATCCTGGAGACGGCTACGTGCGAGTTGGCCGGCATCGCCGTCGATGAGGAGAGCTTTCATGATCGCGACCATGTCTTCGGCGGTAGTGGTATCGCGAACGTCTCCGGGAAGTCCTTCGTTGAGTTCAGGCTCTATGCGTTCCAGCCGCGTTCGCTTTGCGCCGAGTGCTTGAGCAAACTCCGTGATTGTTGCTGGTCCGCCGAGCTCACGGAGAAGAAGGTTGCCTGCTGTGTTGTCGGAGAATCGGAGGGCGGCGTCCGCCATTTGATTCGGCGTCATCGACATCGACGTTGAAGCGGTGGCGACCGGTGAATTCACGACGAGGTCAGCGGCAGTGAAAGAAATTGGTGTGTTCCAGTACTGGTCTTCATATCCGCGTAGGCGGAGCAGATTTGCGACTGCTAGCACTTTAAAAAGTGAGCACATCGGCACAGGCTCGGTTGCACGATGGTTGATTTGACGTCCGGAACGCACGTTCTTTGCACTCACGGCAATCATCACCCCCGATGTCGACTCGAGCTGACGGACACTCCGCCCAAAGTTTGAAATCACCGAGGTGAGTGCAGGGCTCGGTGTGGTGCACCCGGCAAGGGCGACCGCCGCCGCGCCAGCCACCAAAAAAGATCGTCGAGAAGAATGACCGAACGTTCGAGTAGAGGACACGTAGACCACTATGCGGGGCATTGCCCTCTCATGTCCAAGCATTAAAGGGCCCGACTAATCGCAAATGTGCAAAGTGGCTGCTGGAGTGGGTCACCGCGGCTCTGCCCGTCGGGAAGCGGATGTCGGAGCGCGAGGTGAGCGACCGTCTCGCGCTGGTCGTCGACGACGTCGTGACTCTAGGTCGGTACCTCGTCGATGCGGGAATGCTCGCACGCACACCGGATGGCGCGGTATACCAAGTCGAGAAGCGATATGGGTCGCGGACTACCTCCGACGACTTTTCGGCAATAATCCACGGTTTGCCGCGCGGCTACTGCTCCACGGCGCCAACTGCTTGATGCCCACGCCAGTTTGCTGCCTGCGGGCAGGGGTGAGGGGACCGGTAGACTTGCCGGGTCAAGCATCCGCTATATCTGGGAGAACGCCACGTGACCGCTGCTACCACCACCCACTCCCGCGGCGTCGCCGACACCGTTTCCAACGCCATCGCGACGCCCGAGAAGGAGCAGCCCTACGGCGCGCTCGGGCTCAAGGCCGACGAGTACGCGAAGATCCGCGAAATTCTGGGCCGCCGCCCCACGAGCGGCGAACTCGCCATGTACTCGGTGATGTGGAGCGAGCACTGCTCCTATAAGAGCTCAAAGATGTACCTGCGCCAGTTCGGCGACAAGGTCACGCCCGCCATGAAGAAGAACCTCATGGTCGGCATGGGCGAGAACGCCGGCGTTCTCGACGTCGGCGAGGGCTGGGCGGTCACCTTCAAGATCGAATCGCACAACCACCCCTCCTACATCGAGCCGTTCCAGGGCGCCGCGACCGGCGTCGGCGGCATCGTGCGCGACATCATCTCGATGGGCGCCCGCCCGGTCGCCGTGATGGACGCCCTGCGCTTCGGCGATATCACCGACCCGGACACCGCACGCGTCGTGCACGGCGTGGTCAGCGGCATCAGCTTCTACGGCAACTGCCTCGGCCTGCCGAACATCGGCGGCGAAACCGTGTTCGACCGGGTCTACCAGGGCAACCCGCTCGTCAACGCGCTCTCGGTCGGCGTGCTGCGCCACGAAGACCTGCACCTCGCCAACGCCCGGGGGGTCGGCAATCAGGTCGTGTTGTTTGGAGCCCGCACCGGCGGCGACGGCATCGGCGGGGCATCCATTCTCGCCTCCGACACCTTCAGTGCTGGCGGGCCGACCAAGCGCCCCGCGGTGCAGGTCGGCGACCCGTTCGCCGAGAAGGTGCTCATCGAGTGCTGCCTCGAACTGTTCGCCGGCAAGCTCGTCGAGGGAATTCAAGACCTCGGTGCCGCCGGAATCAGCTGCGCGACCAGCGAACTCGCCTCGAACGGCGACGGTGGCATGTTCATCGAACTAGAGAAGGTACTGCTGCGCGACCCCACGCTCACCGCCGAAGAGATTCTCATGAGCGAGAGCCAGGAACGCATGATGGCCATCGTCACGCCCGAAAAGCTCGAGGGCTTTCTCGCCGTCACCAAGAAGTGGGACGTCGAGACCAGCGTGCTCGGCGAAGTCACCGATACCGGTCGGTTGATCATCAACTGGCACGGCGAAGAAATCGTCAACGTACTGCCGCGCACCGTCGCCGTCGACGGCCCGGTCTACGAGCGCCCGCTCGCCTACCCGACCTGGATCGACGCCCTGCAGGCCGACACCGCCTCCGTGCTGCCGCGCGCCCTCGACGGCGAGACCCTGCGTGAGCAGTTCCTCGATCTGCTCGGTTCGCCGAACCTGGCCGACCCGAGCTGGATCACCGACCAGTACGACCACTACGTGCAGGGCAACACGGCGCTGGCTTTTCCCGACGACGGCGGCATGATCCGCGTCGACGAGGAGAGCGGCCTCGGCTTCGCGATCGCGACCGATGCGAACGGCCGTTACTGCCAGCTCGACCCGTATCGCGGCGCGCAGCTGGCCCTGGCCGAGGCGTACCGCAACGTGGCCGCGACCGGCGCGGTGCCGGCCGGCGTCAGCGACTGCCTCAACTTCGGCTCGCCCGAGAACCCCGAGGTCATGTGGCAGTTCCGCGAGGCCGTCACCGCCCTCGCCGACGGATGCCTGGAGCTTGAGATTCCGGTCACCGGCGGCAACGTCTCGTTCTACAACCAGACCGGCGACCAGCCCATTCACCCGACCCCGGTCGTGGCCGTGCTCGGCGTGATCGACGACGTCGCCCGCCGCATCCCGAGCGGATGGCAGGACGACGGGCACAACATCTACCTGCTCGGCACGACCCGCCTCGAGCTCGACGGCTCAGCCTGGGCCGGTGTGGTGCACAACCACCTCGGGGGTCGTCCGCCGGTCGTGGACCTCAGCCAGGAGAAGGCCCTCGCCGGTCTGCTGCACGCCGCCTCGAAGGAAGCCCTCATCGACAGCGCCCACGACCTCAGCGAGGGCGGGCTCGCCCAGGCCCTCGCCGAAGCCGTGATGCGCTTCGGGGTGGGCGCGCGCGTCTGGCTGGGTGACATTCTGGATCGGGACGGGGTCGACGCATCCACTGCGCTCTTTTCGGAGTCGGCCGGTCGCGTCATCGTTTCGGTGCCGCGCGAAGACGACGTGAAGTTCCTCGGCCTGTGTGCCGGCCGCTACATTCCGGTGCTGCGCATCGGAGTGACCGACGCCACCCTGCGCGCCCTAGAGGTTCAGGACGTCTTCGCCGCACCCCTAGCCGAGATGCGCAACCGTCACCAGTCGCCCCTCCCCGCCGCCTTCGCCTGACCTGGAGCGCGTCTCCGCCCGCGCATAACTCCTGCAATTTCTGCAGCGCCACCGGGTTCTCCCCGGAAATACGCGGGACTTTCACCTGCGGCGCACGAATTGCAGGAGTTAGGCGCGAAAAATGCGCCGCGACCTAGAGGAAGGGGTCGCCGATCAGGGTCTCGGCGCGCTCCCAAAGGCGCGCGGCCACCGCTCGGTCCCGCGAGGTGCGCGTTGCGGGCTGACGCACCGGGCGGCCGCGCAGCAGCAGGCTCGGGCCGAAGTAGTCGCCGCCGTTGGCATCCGGGTCGATCGCGGCCCGCACGGTGGACCAGGCGCCCTGCTGCTTGCTCTGGGCCCCGACGAGCAGCTGCAGCCCGTCGAGAACGCGTTTGCCACGCGACACCTCATTGACCGAACGGATGCCCAAGGTCAGCCCCGAAATGGAATATCCCGGATGCGCGACCAGCGACTGCACCATGCCGGCCCCATTGGCCCGCAGCCGCCGGTCAAGCTCGAATCCGAACACCTGCATGGCGATCTTGGACTGCGCGTACGCCTTCCAGCCGCTGTACGTGGTCGCCAGTTGCAGGTCGTCGAGCGAGGAGTCCATCAGCCGCGAGATCAGCGACCCGAGCGACACCACTCGGCTTCCCGGCGTGCGACGGAGCGCCATGAGCGAACCCGCGGTGAGGGCGAAATGCCCGAGAAAGTTCGTGGCGAACACGAGCTCGTTGCCGTCGAGGCTCACGGCGCGATCGGTCGGCGGGTGCACGATACCGGCGTTCAAAATCAAGCCGTCGAGGCGGGGGAAGGCGCGCAGCGTCTCGCTGACCTCGCGCACCGACTGCAGATCCGAGACATCGAGCTGCAGCACCGAAACGGATGCCCCCGGCACCCGTAATCGGATGGCCGCCGCCGCCGCATCCGCTTTCACCGGGTTGCGGCAGGCGAGCACGACGTGCGCTCCCGCACCGGCGAGCTGCTCGCTGGTGAAGTAGCCGAGGCCGGCGTTGGCTCCGGTGACGACGAAGGTCTTGCCGGCCTGATCGGGCAGCGAGCGTGGGTTCCAGCTCACCCGACTACGAAGCCACGATCGGCGAAACGGCCGGCGCAGCGCCCGCCGCGCGCCCCGGCGCCACGGCCGGGCCGCCGGCGATTTTCACGTGATGATGAATGACCTCGGCGATGATGAAATTGAGAAACTTCTCGGCGAATGCCGGGTCGAGGTGCGCCTCTTCGGCGAGGCCGCGCAGCCGGTCGATCTGCATGAGCTCGCGGGCCGGATCGGCGGCCGGCAGTCCGTGGGCGGCCTTGAGCCGGCCCACCGACTGGGTGAATTTGAATCGCTCGGCCAGCAGATGAATGAGCGCGGCATCGATATTGTCGATACTCTCGCGAATGCTGTGCAGCTGCTCGATTGCCGCAGCGTCGGCATCAGCGGGTAGTTCCTCGTGTGCGGCCATGGTTTTACGATAATGCATGCCCTAAGCGGATGCCGCCGCCTCCCGGCCGCGCGCCCCGAACGACCCGAGCCGCAACCGTTTTTGGGTCAGCAGGATGCCCAGCAGCACCAGGAGCGCCCCGGCCGGCTCGTGCCAGGAGAATGTTTCGGCGAGCACGAGCACTCCGAGCACCACTCCCACGACGGGCGTCACGTAGGTCACCGTGGACGCGTTGGTCGGCCCCCAGGCCCGCAACACGTTGATGTTCCAGATGTAGGCCAGGCCGGTGCCGAGCGCACCGAGCGCCAGCAGACACAGCACGATCGAATAGGTCAGCACCACCGGGCTCCAGGCCAGCACCGGGGTGAGCAGCAGCATGATGAACCCGGCGAGGCCGATGTTGAGAAAGGCGAAGGTCGACGCAGCTATCGGCCGCCCACTAAGAAAGCGGCGGGTGTAGCCGAAGGTGAAGCCGTAGCAGACGGCCGCGCCGAGGCAGGCGAGCTGGCCCCAGAGGTCGCCGGTGAGTGAGGAATACTGCCACGGACCAATGATCACGACGACACCGACGATGCCGAGCACGACACCGGCGACCTGCGCGCGCACGAGTTTCTCCACCCGAAAGGCGAGCGTCGCCATCACCGCCGTCATGATCGGGGTGACCGCGTTGTAAATGCTGGCCAGGCTCGACGAGACATACTGCTCGGCCCAAGCGAACAGCAGGTGTGGGATCACGCATCCGCTGACCGCGATCACCAGAAAGTGCAGCCAGACCACGCCCTCCCGCGGCAATACCGGCCCGGTCCCGATGCGCGGACGGCGCACCAGCACGATCAGCCCGAGCGTCAACCCGCCGAGAACCAGCCGTGACCAGGCGATCTGGCCGAAGCTGACGCCGTCGAGGGCGATCTTCATGAACAGAAAGCTCGCGCCCCAGATCAGGCCCATCCCGAGGAATTGCACCACGACGAGGGTCTTGCTGGCTGCAGGGGTCTGGGGCACTCCACGAGCCTATAGCGCAGGTCGCCCGCTGGAGGTCGGCACCAACTCGACGTCCGAAAAGCGCCGAAACATGGCAGCGGATGCCGCCCGCACGCCCTGCCCGTGGCCAATTCAGGAAATCCGGCCAGCCGGCCGCCGGCACCCCGCCCGGTTCCGTGCCTCAGACACTCGCGCCTGAGGTTTTTCCTGAATTAACCCCCAAACCCACCGGGTACGAGCGGATGCCGCCCCCGCTACGACGCGTCGGCCCCGGCATTGCGTTCGGTGTCGGTTCCGGCCGGGCGGCCGCCACGAATTCCGCCCTGCGGTCCGCCACCGACAATGGTGCCGCCGGGCGCAGCCGGGCGCCGGCTGCGGTAGGTCACGAATCGGCCAGGCATCGCGTTGAGACGAGCTTCCAACCCGGCACGCACCGCCGGCCATTCCTCAGCGAGGATCGAGTAGACGGCGCTGTCGCGCCAGGTACCGTCGGCGCGGGGACGATCGCGGCGCAGGATGCCCTCAAACGTGGCGCCGATGCCGAGGATGGCGGCGCGGGAACGAGCGTTGATGGCATCCGCTTGAATTTTGACCCGGCCGAAGCCGTTGTCGAAGGCCGTGCCGAGCACGAGCAGTTTGGTTTCAGCGTTGACGGCGGTGCCCCAAACGCGCGGGTCGTAGGCGGTCCAGCCGAGATGGATCGCCTCATTGACGACGTCGATGTCACCGAGGGTCGTGGTGCCGACGACGTCGCCGTCGTTCGGACCGCCGAGCAGGCGCACCACATAGGGCAGGCCTTCCCACTGAAAGTAGTCGTGCGCCCACTTAATGAAGCCCTCACCCTGCCGCAGGGCAGCCGGGCCGCCGCCGTAGCCGGCGGCGAACACCTCCGGGTGCGCGATGGCACGCGCCAACTCGGGGAGCACTGCACTGCCGAGCGGTTGCAGCTGAACAAAGCGACCGGTCAGGGTCAGGGAATGGGGTCTCACGGCGTTCACTCGCCCAGTGTGACACGCCAAAGTGAGGAATCGTGCGCGGTTCGCGGCAACCCGCCGAGAAATCTAGTCGATCAGGTCGTGACGCACCACGATGGCTTCACGGTCGGGCCCGACGCCGATCGCCGAAATGCGCGATCCGCTCATCGACTCGAGGGCGAGCACATAGTTTTGCGCTGCCTGCGGCAGTTCCTCGAAGGTGCGCATACCGGTGATGTCTTCGGTCCAGCCGGGAAAGTTCTCGTAGATCGGAACGGCGTGGTGAAAGTCGCTCTGTGAGACGGGCACCTCGTCGACGCGCACGCCGTCGACCGAGTAGGCCACGCAGACCGGGATCTCGGCCAGGCCGGTGAGCACGTCGAGTTTGGTCAGCACGAAGTCGGTGACACCGTTGACGCGCGCCGTGTAGCGGGCGATTGGGGCGTCGTACCAGCCGCAGCGACGTGGGCGACCGGTGGTGGTACCGAACTCGAAGCCGTTGGCGCGCAGGTATTCGCCCGACTCGTCGAACAGTTCGGTGGGGAACGGGCCGCTGCCGACCCGGGTCGTGTAGGCCTTGACCACGGCGATGACGCGGTCAATGCGGTTCGGAGCGATTCCGCTGCCCGTCACTGCGCCGCCCGAGGTGGCGTTCGACGACGTGACGAAGGGATAGGTACCGTGGTCGACGTCGAGCATGGTGGCTTGGCCGCCCTCGAACAAGACGGTCTTGCCGTCGTTGAGCGCCTGGTGCAGCAGCAGGGCGGTGTCGGCGACCATGGGGCGCAGACGCTCGGCGTAACCGAGCAGTTCGGTGACGATCTCCTCGGCCTCGATGGCGCGGCGGTTGTAGACCTTGACCAGCATGTGGTTCTTCTGGTCGAGGGCTCCCTCGACCTTCTGGCGCAAGATATTCTCATCAAACAGGTCCTGCACACGGATGCCGACGCGGTTGATCTTGTCGGCGTAGGCCGGGCCGATGCCGCGCCCGGTAGTGCCGATCTGACGCTTGCCGAGAAAACGCTCGGTGACCTTGTCGAGGGTGCGGTGATAGGCGGTGATGACGTGGGCGTTGAGGCTGACCTTGAGCCGGGAGACGTCGACGCCACGCTCGGACAGGGCGTCGAGCTCTTCGAACAGAACCTCGACATCGACGACGACGCCGTTGGCGATGACCGGGGTGACGCCGGGGCTCAAGATACCGGACGGCAGCAGGTGCAGGGCATACTTCTCATCGCCCACGACGACGGTGTGGCCGGCGTTGTTGCCGCCGTTGAACTTGACGACATAGTCGACCCGGCTGCCGAGCAGGTCGGTGGCCTTACCCTTGCCCTCGTCGCCCCACTGGGCTCCGATGAGTACGATCGCGGGCATTAGTCTTCTCCTCGAATAACAAAAGCTTCGGTGGGCGGCGCCGGGTCGAAACCCGGGCTGCCGGTGTGCAGCGTGGCGATAATGTCAATGGCGTTCGCGTCGGCATCCGTCAGAAAAGCCGTGAGGCGCACAACTTCGTCGGCCTCGCCGATCTCATCGGCAGCGCGGCGCAGCGCGAACAGGGCGCGGAGCACCCCGCGGTTGGGTTCGTGGCGCCACGGAATGGGGCCGTGGCCGCGCCAGCCGGCCTTGCGCAGGGCGTCGAGTCCGCGGTGGTAGCCGACCCGGGCGTAGGCGTAGGACTCCAGGATGCGACCCTCGTGGTGGGTGGCATCGGCTAGTTCGGCCCAGGCCAGCGGGGAGGTCGGGTGCACCTGCACCACGGTGGCGAGCTGGCTCCTCGCGGTTCGGCGCAGGGCCTCGAGCACCTCCGGTTCCGCGGGAAGAAGGGTCTCGGGCTCTGAAATCAAATTGTCGCCGGTCACACTGAATCCTACCAAGGCCGCGGTGCCCTCATCCCGGCGACGGGCCCGGCCGGCCTAAAACACCAGGCCTAAAACACCAGGTCTGGAACGCTAGTCCGGAACGCTAGGCCTGGCTTTGCTGTCGGGCCGCGACGCGCCAGCCACCGTTGACGAACAGGTAGGTCGTCGACATGTTCAGTTCGGCGACCTCCTCGCCGCGGCGGGCGATAGCCTTGTACACGACGACTCCGGCGTGCTCGCCGAGCCGGATGATGGCCGGTTCGTGGATGCCGTAGCTCTCCCACGGCGCCGCCTGGTCGAAGTAGGCGGTGACCTCGTCGCGGGTGATAATGGCGCCCGGCACGATCATCAGGCCGTCGTCGGTCATTTCGCGCTGGTAGTACGCGCCGCCCTCGCCGCCCAGGATGGCCTGCCAGCCGGCGTTTTCTTCGTGGAGGAGCCGGGCCGGAAGATCGTCAGTGATCGCAGTCATACCGCCACGCTAGCCCTTGCCGCGGCGGTTTGGTCAGAAAAATCAGAACCGGTGCTGAAGCACCCAGGCGTGCATGGTAACGGCAGCGGCGGCCGAGGCGTTGATCGACCGAGTCGATCCGAACTGGCTGATTTCGACGACGGCATCGGCGGCGGTGATGGCCTCGTCCGACAGTCCGGGGCCCTCCTGGCCGAACAGCAGCACGCAGCGTTCGGGAAAGCGGAACGTCTCGATGATGACGCTGCCTGGCACATTGTCAATGGCGATGATCGGCAGGTCACCCTGAGAACACCACTCAACGAACGCGGCGACATCCGGGTGGTGCAGCACGTGCTGGTAGCGGTCGGTGACCATGGCACCGCGCTTGTTCCAGCGCTTGCGGCCGATGATGTGCACGGTGTCGGCGCCGAAGGCGTTGGCGCTGCGCACGATCGAACCGATGTTCATGTCGTGCTGCCAGTTCTCAATGGCCACGTGAAACGGATGCCGGCGCTCATCGAGATCGGCCACGATCGCCGCCATGGTCCAGTATCTATACCGGTCGATCACGTTGCGAGTGTCGCCGTGCTCGAGCAGGTCAGCGTCGTACCGATCTTCGCTCGGCCACTCCCCCGGCCAGGGACCGACGCCGTAGGTCGAGCGTTCCGGCGTGGGGCTGCCGTTGGCCGGCACGTCGGCGGCGAACGTTGGGGCTGCTGATTCTGTCACTACCCAACCGTATCTTGCCGACCGCACCCCAATTCGGGGTTTCGGTGCGCCTAACTTCTGGCTAGGGTTTCGGTATGACTAAAACGGATGCCCCGGCCCCCGACCGCGTGCTCTCGCAAGCTCCCACCACCGTCGCCTCCAGCCGGCTGCTCTGGCTGCTCGGTCCGGCCCTCGTGGCCGGGGTCGCCTACCTCGACCCGGGCAACGTTGCGAGCAATATGACCGCCGGCGCAGGGTACGGCTACCTGCTGGTCTGGGTGGTCGTGGCCGGCAACGTCATGGCGTGGCTCATCCAGTACCTTTCGGCCAAGCTCGGCATCGTCACCGGGGCGAGCCTGCCCGAGATTCTCGGGGTGCGCATGAAACGGCCGATGGCCAGGCGGCTGTACTGGGTGCAGGCCGAGTTGGTTGCCATGGCCACCGACCTCGCCGAGATCATCGGCGGGGCCGTCGCCCTCAACCTGCTGTTCAACCTGCCGCTGATCTGGGGCGGCGTGATCACCGGCACCATCTCGATGATCGTGCTTATGGTGCACTCCCGGCGGGGCCCGCGCATATTCGAGCGGGTCATCATCATGCTCATGCTCATCATCACCGTCGGTTTCACGGCGGGCGTCTTCATTTCTCCGCCCGACGGTGGCGGGGTGCTCGATGGTCTGGTGCCGCGGTTCGAGGGCTCCAACTCGGTGTTGCTCGCTGCGTCCATCCTCGGCGCCACGATCATGCCGCACGCCATCTATGCGCACTCCTCACTCACGCGTGACCGGTTTCCGGAGTGGCAGGGTACCGTCGCCACCCGCCGCCTGCTCTGGGCCACCAAGTGGGACGTCACCATCGCGATGGCGATCGCCGGAACGGTGAACCTGGCGATCCTGCTGCTCGCAGCATCCGCTTTGCAGGGTGTGGACGGAACCGACACCCTAGAAGGGGCCTATGCGGCGCTGAAAGACACGCTCGGGCCGATCGTCGCGACCCTGTTCGCGGTGGGGCTGCTCGCGTCGGGGCTCGCGTCGACCTCGGTCGGTGCCTATGCCGGTGCCGAGATCATGCACGGACTGCTGCACGTGCGCATCCCGTTGTTGCTGCGCCGACTGGTCACCCTGATTCCGGCGCTGATCATTCTCGGCGTGGGGTTCGACCCCACCCAGGCGCTCGTGCTCAGCCAGGTGGTGCTGTCGTTCGGTATTCCGTTCGCGCTGATTCCGCTGGTCTGGCTCACCGCCCAGCGCGGTCTGCTCGGAACCTTCACCAATCGGTGGTTCACCACGGCCGCCGGTGCCGTGTGTGCGCTAGCCCTCGTAGCGCTGAACCTGGTGCTGCTGGTGCTCGTGTTCGGCGAGTTCTAAGAGAAGTGGCGCCTGAACGGCTACCCTGAAACAGCTATGACCTACACGACCGGCGCGGCTGAGGACTACCTCAAGACCATCTATGCCCACACCGAGTGGCAGCCCGACCTGATCACGCCGTCCGTGCTGGCGGCACGGCTGGGCGTGGCGCCGTCATCCGTCACCGAGATGGTCAAGAAGCTCGCCGCGAACGGCCTCATCACCCACGTTCCGTACGGCCCGCTGGCCTTGACGGATGCCGGCCGCCTGCGTGCGACCGCCGTCGTGCGGCGGCATCGCCTGATCGAGACCTGGCTGGTCGGCGCGATGGGCTACGACTGGGATCAGGTGCACGACGAGGCCGAGATTCTCGAGCACTCCATCTCGGATCGACTGCTCGAGGCGATCAACGCACGGCTCGGGTTTCCGGCGCACGATCCGCACGGTGATCACATTCCCGCCGCCGACGGCACCGTGGTGCGGCCGCCCGCACTTTTGCTGGCCGAGGCCGCGGTCGGGCATTGTGGCACGGTGCTGCGCATCAGCGACCGCGACCCGGCTGTGCTGCGTGAGCTCGCCGCCGACCTCATCGGGCCGGGCACCGAGTTCACGCTCGCGGCCCCGTTCACCATCGTTTTAGCGGATGGCCAGAGCCGGCTGGTCACGCCCGCTGCGACCGCCGCCATCTGGGTGACCGCCTGACGCGTGGCGGGCATCCGCTTATTCGTGCGATACCCGTAACCGTGGGGAAACGTCGCGCGGCTAGGCTGGGAGTCGACGAAATGGAGCGCCTGATGGCACGACGCGACGAAATCGAATGCTGGCTCACCGACATGGACGGTGTACTCGTGCACGAGAACCAGGCCCTCCCGGGGGCGGCCGAGCTGCTGCAGCAGTGGACCGACGCGGGCACGCCGTTTCTGGTGCTCACCAATAACTCCATCTTCACGCCCCGCGACCTGAGCGCCCGGCTGCGTTCGAGCGGGCTCAACGTGCCGGAGGACCGAATCTGGACCTCGGCACTCGCCACGGCCGACTTTCTGAAGTCACAGGTGTCCGGCGGCACCGCGTTCGTGATCGGCGAGGTCGGAATCACGACCGCTCTGCACGAAGCCGGGTTCATCATGACCGAGACCGACCCCGACTACGTCGTCGTCGGCGAGACGCGCAACTACTCGTTCGAGGCGATCACCAAGGCGATTCGGCTCATCCTGGCCGGAGCGCGGTTCATCGCGACGAACCCGGATGCGACCGGCCCGAGCAAGGACGGCCCGATGCCGGCGACCGGCGCCATTTCGGCGCTGATCTCCAAAGCCACCGGCATGGACCCCTACGTCGTCGGCAAACCCAATCCCATGATGTTCCGCTCGGCGATGAACAAGATCGGTGCCCACTCGGAGAACACCGGCATGATCGGTGACCGCATGGACACCGACATCGTCGCCGGCATCGAGGCCGGGCTGCACACCATCCTGGTGATGACCGGCATCAGCGACGAAGCCGAGATCAACCGCTACCCGTTCCGACCCGACGAGATCGTGGCCGGCGTGCACGAGCTCCTCGTCACCGAGCCGATCGAGAGCGACGAGATCTAGGCCGTAGTGGGGACGCTCGTTCCTACGGTGACGAGCACCTTGACCTGCTCGGGGTCGTCCGAGGCGCGAAATGCCTTGGCGGCATCGGCCAGATCGAAAGTGGCCGTGATGATCTCCTCGATCGGCACGGTCTTCGTCTGCAGCAAACGGATGGCCCGAGCCACGTCCTCACGCACGTACATCAGGTTTCCGCACAGGGTCAGCTCGCGGTCCTGCACCAGGTCGAGATCGACCAGAAGCGGTCGTAGGCACCGGGAACCGGTACCGCTATCCGTTCCAGAACAATGTCCGTGGCGGAATTCACGACGACGCGACGGTTGGTGAGAACGGTCATGATCAGTACACCGTGTATCCGCCGTCGGCGACGAGCACCGAACCGGTGATGAACGACGCAGCCTCACTCGCGAGGAAGACGACACAGGGTGCGATCTCCTCGGGCAGGGCGAACCGCTTCTGGGGCGCGTCCTCGACCCAGTAACGCTGGAATTCCGGCCGGTCGACGGGAGCCATGTCCGTTTTTACGTAGCCGGGGGCGACCGCGTTGACCCGGATTCCCAGCGGCGCCCACTCGGCGGCCAGGGAACGGGTCAAATGATGCACCGCAGCCTTGGATGCGTTGTAGGCCGGCTGCATCTGCGGGCGGTTCACGATGATGCCCGACATCGAGCCGATGTTGACGATGGCACCCTTGCCCTCAGTGCGCATGTGCGCGCCCACCGAAAGGCTCGCCTTCCAGAGCGCACGCACGTTGAGGTCCCAGACCGCGGCCCACTCATCATCGGTCACATCGAACGCCGGTGCGTGGTAGCAGGTACCCGCGTTGTTCACCAGAATATCGATCTTGCCGAGGCCGGCGATGGCTTCCTCGGTCATGCGCGCGACCTGATCGTCCTTGGTGATGTCGGCCTGAATGGTGACGAAGTCGTGGCCGGCAGTCGCTGCCTCCACGGCGACGGCGGCGTTGCGCTCCGCGCTTCGCCCGGCGATCGCGACGTGCGCGCCGGCCTGGGCCAGCGCGAAGGCGAAGGCCTTGCCCAGTCCCTGGTTGCCGCCGGTGACCAAGGCGGTTTTGCCCTCGAGGCTGAATACGTCCATGGTGGTGCTCCGGTTTCTCTCTAAATTAGTTCGGGTAGACGATGGACTTGAGGCTGTCGTCGTTTCGATCACTGTCGAGGGCTTCCGCGACGTGCTCGAGGTCAAATTTGCCCGTCACGAGCGAGTCGAGGTCGACCTGGCCGGAGGCGACGAGGTGGATGGCCGTCGGCCAGGTGTCCACGTAGCGAAAGATGCCGGTGACCGTGATTTCCAGGTTCTGAATATGCGACACCGGCAGAATCATCTCGGGGTTTCCCAGCCCCACCAGAACGACCGTGCCGGCCGGCCGTACCGAGCGGATGCCGCTGTCAACGGCCCGCGCAGACCCGCTCGCGTCGATGAACGCGTTCACGTCGAGGTTGAGTGTTGCCGGGTCCTCGGCCACCGGATCGATGACCCTGGTGGCGCCGAATTTCAAGGCCCGCTCCCGCTTCGCCGCGATGAGGTCGGAGACGATGATCTCGCTTGCCCCGAAGGCCCGCGCGGTCTGGGCGGTGATGATGCCGATCGGCCCGGCCCCGGCGATGAGGATCGACGAGCCCGGAACAATCTGGGCCTTACGGATACTCGCGATGGCGACGGAGAGAGGCTCCAGCAGGGCGGCAGCCTCAAAGGAGACCGAGTCGGGAATCGCGTGGGCGAATTCGGTCTGGATCGTCACGTAGCCGCAGAAGGCACCGTCGATGGGCGGTGTCGCGTAGAACTCCATCTTCGAGCACAGATTGTACCGACCGGCGCGGCATTCCCGGCACAGGCGGCAGGGACGCTGGGGTTCCACGGCCACCCGTTCCCCGATGCGGGCGGGGTCGACGTCGACTCCGACCCCCACGATGGTGCCGCTGAGCTCATGGCCGAGAACCAGGGGTGCGTCGACGATGAAGTCGCCGATTCGGCCTTCGCGGTAGTAATGCACGTCTGAGCCGCAGACGCCGACCGCGGCGACCTCGACCAGCACCTCGCCGGCACCGGCCGTGGGCACGGGTCGATCCTCAATCGTCAGCTCCTGTTGTTTCAGCAAAACGCTCGTGCGCATTGTCGTCGGCAGCGTGGGTGAACTGTCCATGACTAGTCTTCTCTCTGATAAGGATGTGATTCGTGGGGACTGAAAAAGAGGCCGCGTCCGGAGACGATATAGCCGGCACCACGCGAGACGGCCAGGGCGGCCACCGCACCCGTGACCCCGCCGTCCACGCCGACCGGCACGGTGCCGGCGAATCGGCCAACGGCCTCGAGACCGTGCAGGTCGGCCGCGATGCCCGACGTGCCGGTTCCGGTGGTGACGACCTTTCCTGTGGTTGCGAGAACCCGGTTCACGACGTCAAGGGAACCTTCGAGCGAGTGCGCGAGCTGGTCGATCACGGCCGCTTCTCGACGAATGAAGGCGCGCGCGGATTCCAGCACCTCAACACCGTTGTCGCTCACATGAACCCCGAACGCTCTCTTTTGTCTAGATCTTCATCCTCGCGGCGCTGTACTCAAATGTCAAGTCACGCGCTCATATGAGAGAATCGTCTTGCGAACCTGAAATTCGGCGCAGAGTGGCGAGGCAGAGGAGAGTCATGAATATCGGTCCCAGCGAGCTCGTTCAAATGGCCTATGTGGCGCAGCAGCACTATCGTGTCGGAAAATCGCTCGTTGAAATCGCTGACGATATCGACATGTCCCGCTTCAAGGTCGCGCGACTTCTGGCCCGAGCCCGAGAGACCGGACTCGTCACCATTCGGGTGAACGCGCCGGGCACCCTGCACGCCGAACTTGCTCGCCGTCTGGCGGCGGCCTACGGGCTGAACCGGGCGATCGTGGCCAACACGACCACCGATCTCAGCCCGGCTATTCGGGCGGAACTGGGTCGGATCACGGCCAATCTGCTGACCGAGATCGTCACGGAATCCGACGTGCTTGGCATCGCCAGCGGGCGCACCCTCACGGCCATCGTCGACCAACTCGACCGGCTCGCGCCCTGCGATGTCGTGCAGCTCACCGGCATGGCCGGCGACCCGAACCAGACGTCCAGCGACCTGGTGCGGCGCATCTGCGAGATTTCGGGCGGTCGACCGTTTCCGATCTACGCCCCCCTCGTGGTCTCCGATCCGCAGGCCGCTGAAGCGTTCAAGCGCCAGGCATCCGTTCAAGCCACCTTCCAGCGGATGAGCCGGGTGACGAAGGCGGTGCTCGCGGTCGGCAGTTGGGAGCCGCCGGAGTCCCAGTTGAGCGACGCCCTCAGCGACGACGAGCGCGCCGAGTTGCTCGCCCGCGGCGTTCGCGCCGAAATCAGCGCGACCCTGCTCGACGAACGCGGCCAGCGGGTACCTGCGCTGGAAGGACGCACGCTCGCGATCGACGTAGAGGCGCTGCGCAACATTCCCGAAGTCATCGTCGTGGCCGGTGGCGCCCAGAAGACGGAGGCCTTGCGGGCGGCGCTGAACACCGGGGTCGTCACCATCCTGGCCACCGATTCGCATATGGCCCAGCGGCTGTTGGACGGCGCGCCGCGCGCCAGGTGAACCCCCGGGAGCAAATGCGTGGTGCCGCGGTCGAGAGAATTCTCGACCGCGGCACCACGTTTGTGTTCGGGTAGGCGGTGCCTTACTCGCCCTGACCTGGCAGGTTCTCGAAGGCGATATCGCCCGTGATGAGGTTGCCGGCGATCAGCTCGCTGAGAGCGTCGAGGAAGGTCGGGCGGTCGGACACGACGTGCTCGATGGCGTCACCGACATTGTCGGTGGTGATCGGGGGCATGAGGTAGAGGAGGTTCTTGTCGACCTCTTCGCCGCGGGCGATCTTGGCAGCGACGGCGACACCCGTGGCGAGCTGGACGGTGCCGTTCTGCAGGCTGGTCCCGATGAAATCGCCGTTCTCGACGGCGTTGAGGCCGTCTTCGATTCCGTCGATGCCCACGACCGGTACACCCTCGATGCCGGCTTCGCGCAGGGCCTGCACGGCACCGAGACCCATGTCATCGTTCTGAGCGATCACACCATCGATCTCGCCGCCGAACGCGGAGATCCAGTTCTTCACCTTGTTGATGGCTTCGTCGCGGCTCCAGTTGGCCGTGTCCTTGGCGAGAACGGTGATTCCCGGGTTTTCGGCCAGCACGTTGTCGATTCCCTGGCCGCGGTTGATCTCACCGGATCCACCGAGCGGTCCCTGCAGGATCACCACGTTGCCGGAACCACCGAGCGCCTCCATCATCATTTCAGCTTCCTGCTCGCCTGCCGCGACGTCGTCGGGCTGAACACTGCCGGCGACCTCGGAGTTGTTCAGGGTGGCATTCACGTCGAGGAAGGGGATGCCGGCTGCCTTCGCAGCCGCGACCTGCGGCTGGAGGGTCTCGAGCTGCACCGGAACGACGACGATGGCGTCAACTGCGGCACTGATGTACTGGTCGATCTGGTTGGCCTGGGTGCTGACGTCCATTCCCGCTGAATTCCAGAGAATGTCGATGTCGTTCTCTTCGGCGTAGCGGTCGATGCCTTCTTTGCCCTCGGTGATAAACGACGACATGTCATAGACCGTCACACCGATAGTGACTCGGTCGCCCGCGTCGTCGCCCTGATTGGCGGTGGGGTCCCCTGCCCCGCACGCGGTGAGCGAGAGCGCTGTCAGCCCGGCGATCGCGATTCCGGTCGCGCGACGGATAGTGCGTGTGATCTTCATTGATTCCTCCGTGTTGGGTTCCCGGTGCCGGGAGTGCGTGGCGCCAGCGCGAATGCGCGTGGGCCAAGTGCGTGGTGACGAAACTAAACGCGCCGTTTGGAGGCCCACACGTCGACGGCGACGGCCGTGACGATGAGCATCCCCTTGATGACGTCCTGCCAGTAGGCGGGAACGGTGAGAATGTCGAGTCCGTTGTTGAGGGTTTGGATGAGCAGAAGGCCCAGCGCCGTGCCCCAGATGGTGCCCCGGCCACCGAGCAGGCTGGCTCCGCCGATCACGACCGCCGCGATGGCATCGAGTTCGTACCCCTGGCCCAGGTTCGGTGACCCGCTGATCACGCGGGATGAGAGCATGATTCCGGAAAGCCCCGCGAGCGCTCCGCTGATCGCGTAGACGCTGAACAGGATGCGTCCCGTCTTGACCCCCGCGATCTCGGCGGCCAGGCGGTTGCCGCCCACCGCATAGACGCGCATGCCGTAGGCGGTGCGCTTCATCAGGATTCCGAAACCCACGATGCTGACAATCATCAGGATCACGGGGATCGTCAGCCCGAAGATTTCGGTGTTGGCGATCTGACCATAGGCAGCCGGCAGTCCGTTGATCGGTGCGCCACCACCGACGACGAATGCGAGGCCGGAGGCCAGGGTGAGCATGCCCAGGGTGGCGATGAACGGTGGCACGTTGATGATCGAGACCACCAGCCCGTTGATCGAGCCGGCGATCAGCCCGACGGCCACGGCAACCAGCAATGCCAGCCAGACGCGATCGGGGAAGGTTTTGGCGGTCAGTGCCCCCGACATGGCGCTGAGGGCGATGATGCTGCCCACCGACAGGTCGATACCGCCAGTGAGGATGACGAGGGTCTGGCCGAGAGCGATGAGGGCGAACGGTGCGGCAGCGATGAGGATCGTGACGACGTTGTCGACGGTCCCGAACCGGGCGCTGCGATAGAGGAAGAACGAGATAATGAGCACCATCACGATGACCATCGCGTAGCGCACCGCAAGGTCCTGCAACCATTTTGCGGAGAAACGCCGCGTGGTGTCCTGGGTAATTGTCATGCTCAGTTGTCCTTCTGATTGTTCGTGGACGGGTCGGCGGGGTCGGGGTCGGAGGATTCGATGCCCTCGAGTCCGCTGGCCAGCCGAAAGATGGTGTCCTGCACACCTGGATGCGCCAGTTGCTCGGAATCGAGCTCACCGGCGATGATGCCGTTGCGCAGGACGAGCGCCCGATGGGACAAGCTCAGGATCTCCGGCATGTCGCTGGAGGCCATGACCACCGCCATCCCTTGCTCAGCGAGGTCCACGATGATGCGGTAAATCTCGCTGCGAGCGCCGACGTCAACGCCACGGGTTGGTTCATCGAGGATGAGAACATCTACGGGGGAGGTGAGCCAGCGCGCCAGCACGACCTTCTGCTGATTGCCACCGGAGAGCGTCTCCATCGATTGGTCGAGCCCGCGGCTGCGCAGCTTGACGGCGTCCATGGCCTCGCGCACCTGCGACCGGCGAAAGCCCTGTCGAAGCAGTCCGCCAACCGAGAATTTGTCCATCCGGGGCAGTGTGGCGTTGTCGAGTACGCTCATCGACAGCACGGCTCCGGCACCCTTGCGGTCCTCCGGAACGAAGGCCATGCGAGCCGCAATCGCTGCTGCGGGCGTGCCTCCCTTGATCGTGGTTCCCTTGACCCTGATCGAACCGGCGGTGCTCTTACGAATACCAAACACCGTTTCCAGCAATTCCGTGCGGCCGGCCCCGACGAGTCCGGCCAGACCGACGATCTCGCCCCGCCTCACAGTGAGGCTGAGCGGCGCGGCCGCGCCGGACACGTGCAGGTTGTCGATCTCGAGCACGGCTTCCGTACCGGGCTCCGGCAGGGCGGGAAAGAGGCCTTCGAGCTCACGACCGATCATGGCCGTGACGATGTCATCGTCGGTGAGGTTGCGCAGGGCCTCGTCGAGCACGAGCTCGCCGTCCCGCAAGACCAGGACGCGGTCCGCGAGAGCGCGCATTTCTTCCATTTTGTGGGTCGTGAAAAGCAGGGCCACACCGCGGTCGCGCAGTGTGCGCATCACCTCGATCAGTTTTCCGACTTCACGCTCGGCGATGGCGCTGGATGGCTCGTCGAGCAGGATGACGCGAGCTCCGGTGTTGGTCGCCTTGACGATTTCCACGATTTGCCGCAAACCGACGGGGAGGCTGCCCATGCGCCGCGTCGGCTCGATGTCGACGCCGAAGACGTGCAGAATCTGTCGGGCCGATTCAATCATCGCCCGGCGTCGCAGGCCGAACGGTCCGCTCAATTCGCGCCCGATGAAGATGTTCTCGTAGACCGTCATCTCCAGCACGGAGGCCAGTTCCTGGGGAACGATCGCCACCCCGAGCCGGTAGGCCGCTTGCGGGTTGCCGCTCGGAAGGCGTTCGCCACGCACGAGCACCTCGCCGGAGTCCGGCCGGTACTGCCCGGACGCGATCTTCATCAGCGTGGACTTTCCGGCGCCGTTTTCACCCGCCAGTGCGGTGATCGTTCCCGGAGCGAGCGAGAGGGAGATGCCCTTGAGCACCGGAATCCCACCAAATGCCTTGGTCAGATCGCGGCATTCCAAGGTGCCCAGTTCATCTGCCATCAGCCTCACCTTTCGTGCAAGGAGAGCTGGCGATAGAGCCTCTTTGCGATCAACCATCGAAAACGAATGTTTTCAAACTCTAACCACAAAAACCACATATGTGAAACCACCATGCACAAATGAGCGAAGTGCTACCCTTGAGCGCAGGCAAACTCAATGGAAGAGAGTTGCGTTGAAACGGAACGATGAAGAGCGTATGGCCGACGTCGCAACGCGTCACTTCATTGGCAACCTCTCGAGGATCGAAATCGCCGAGGAACTGGGAATCTCTCGATTCAAGGTGGCCCGGTTGCTCGAGCAGGCCATTGAACTGGGAATTGTCACGATTGATATCGGCCTGCCCGGTGTCGTGGACCTCGACCTGTCCATTGCCCTGCAGAAACGATTCGGGCTCAAACGCGCGATCGCCGTGATGACCCCCAGTCCGCGACCCGAGGTCGTGCAAGAGGCGTTGGGTCGGGTCGGCGCTCAGCTGCTGAGCGAAATCCTCGTCGACGGCGACGTCCTGGGCGTTACCGCCGGGCGTACGCTCAGCCACATGGCGCACCACATCGGTGAGATCGCCCGCTGCGAGGTCGTACAACTGGCCGGGGTTGCCGGGCCGGTTCGCGAGAACGGCATCGATATCGTGCGCCGCATCGCCCTGGCATCCGGTGGAAACGCCTATCCGATTTTCGCCCCCCTCCTGGTGAAAGATCGCGCCACAGCGATCGCGCTGCGCAGTGATCCGGTCATCCACGAGACGTTTCGACGTTTCGACGGGGTCACCAAGGCCGTCGTCGCGATCGGAAGCTGGAACCCGCCGGATTCCCAGCTGTATGACAACGCCCGGAATATCGGCGTACTCGATGACCTCCTCCGCCGAAACGTTCTGGCCGAGGTTGCAGCGACCCTGCTCGATTCACGCGGCCAGGAAATAGATGCCGTGGCCGACCGCTCGGTCGCCATCAGCTCGGCGCAACTGCATGCCATCCCCGATGTCATCGGCCTGGCCGGAGGCACCCTGAAGGCCGCGGCGGTGCGCAGTGCAATCGACAGCGGACTGGTCACCTCGCTCGTCACCGATACCGGTTTGGCGCAACGGCTGTTGAGCCAGCCGGCGTAGGGTGCGCCGTCGGCACGACCTCGTACTCACCATCAGACCTGGAGTAGACACATGCATGCAGACAGCACCGCCCAGACCATCGTCATTGATGGTGGCTATACCGCCTTGTAGGCCGGGCGTCAGGCGGTCGGGCCGGGCCCCTTGATGCTCGCGGTGAGCGGCTCGGCCGAGGCTCGGCTCACGAAGCAGTAGTAGTTGCGCGGTTCAGCGCTCCACTGCTCGGCGGTGATCGGGTAGCTGCCCTGCATCTGCAGGTTCGGGTAGGCGCCGGCCGCGGTCAGGTCGAGGATGCCGGGCGCCGTGCAGAGCAGGTTGATCTGGGCGGCCAGGGCGGCCTCGCCGGGAAACACGGTGGTCGCGTCGCCGCCGAAGTTTCCGCGATAGACCAGCTGGGCGGTGTGCTCGGCAGCGCAATCAACGACGGTGAAGTCTTCCTCCCACGGTGACGCATACGGTTCGAGGCACTCGCCCCCGAACAGGGTGTTCCACTCGTGCACACCGGCGGGCTGCGCGGCCGCGATCTCCGGGATGGGCGTTGGAGTCGGGGTGGGCGTCGGCGCAGCGGATGCCGTCGGTGCCGGTGCGGCTGCGGGGCTCGGGACGAGCCGCTGGCCCAGAAAGTACAGCCCGACGAGCACGATGAGGGCGAGCAGCCCGACGGCCGTCCAGATCAGGGTGGCCTGGGTCGTTCCGGGGGCGCTACGGCGCGAGCGGTGGCGGCTCGGTGGCTCAAGGCCAGCGTCGACGTTGCCGGCGGTGGAATCCGGTTTCGTCAGGAGCACCGTCGGCTGATCGGCAGCGGTTTCACCCAGGCGGATGCCCGGCGCCGGGTCGGGCGCGTCGGCCTCGGTGTCAGAGACGGGCAGGAGCACCGTGGCGATCGCGGAGGGCGGCTCAATACTTTCTGGCTGGACAGCGACTGATTCAACCGGTTCAACGGCGATGGGTTCGACGGCGGCCGGCTCGACGACGAGCGCGTCGTGCCGTTCCGGCTCGACGTCGGCCGGCGGAAGGTCAGGCTCACTGGTCACAGTGTCAGCAGGAGCGCCGGCCTCAGCGGACTGGGGGTCAGCGGCATCAGCGGCGTCGGGCTCAGTGGCAACCGGTTGCGGCAGCGGAGTCGTCCACCAGGGGGCCGGCCCTGCTGGAGCGGCAGCAACGGGCGGTGCGATCGGTTCGACGACCGGTTCGACAGCTGGTTCAGCCACCGGTTCAGCGGAGCGACGAGCGCGGCGACCGAATCGGGTCGCGGGCGCCGGGGCATCCGCTTGTTCGGCGGCCGTCGGTGTCGCTGGCGACTCCTCGGAGTCGAGGCCAGCATCAGCGTCGATAGTGCCATCGACCGGGTCGGTCTGGGGGTTCGGGTCGAGCTGCGACGCGAGCCAGTCGATTCCGCGCTCGTCGTCGTCTGGTGACACTAGTTCAGCCCCAGGTCCTCAAGGGAGATCGCGGCGAAGTACGGGTAGCCGGCGGCCTCGATCACTTCGCGGGCACCGGTGTTGCGGTCGACGACAACGGCGACGCCGGCGATCTCGGCACCAACCTTGAGTAGGGCTTCGATGGCGGCGAGGGGCGATCCACCGGTGGTCGAGGTGTCTTCGAGCACGATCACGCGCTTGCCGGCGAGGTCAGGTCCCTCAACCTGGCGGCCGCGGCCGTGGTCCTTCGGTTCCTTGCGCACGACGAAGGCGTCATAGCTCAAGCCTTGGGCGGCGCCCTGGTGCATAACGGCTGCAGCGATCGGGTCAGCGCCCATAGTCATGCCGCCGACAGCGACGACGTCGGGAACGTTCTTAATGAGGTCGAGCATGACCTGCCCGATCAGCGGGGCGACTCGGTGATCGAGGCTCACCCGGCGCAGGTCCACGTAGTACGTGGCTTTCTTACCACTTGTGAGAACGAAGTCTCCGTGAAAAACGGCCTCGGCCGAGATGAAGTCGATGAGTTTCTGCCGTGTATCAGTCACACAGGCAAGTTTAGGGGGGTGCTTAGAAGATGCGCACCAGGTTGCGACGCTCGGTCTGGCGATAGCCGTCGCGGTGAACCTCGACGACGAGGGCGGCGATGGATGCAATGGTAACGAGCAGGATTGCGATGAGGACGAACACGAGATGCCTTTCGAAGGAGGTGGAGTGGCCCGGCACGGAGGCGACATTGCTCGTGTTTGACCCTCTCATTTGATCACCCCTAACCGTGCAGCACAATGGCTTTATTCTGCATGAACTCTTTAGACTAGCTACATGGACGTGCAACGACTCGAACTGCTTCGCGAACTTGCCGACCGCGGCAGCGTCACGGCGGTCGCCCTCGCCACCCACCGCACCCCCTCGGCCGTCTCCCAACAGCTCAAGGTGCTCGAACGTGAGGCCGGCCTGCCGCTCACCCAGCGGCAGGGGCGCGGCCTCGTACTCACCGACGCCGGCCGCGCCCTCGCCCGCAGCGCAACGGATGTCGCGGTGTCACTCGCGAAGGCCACCGCGCTCTGGGACGAATTTCGCAACCACGCCTCTGGCGAGGTGAGTCTGGTCACCTTTCCCACCGCCGGCCAGATGCTGCTCCCCGGCGTGATCAAGCAGCTCGGGGCGGACCTCGTGCTCAATTGCGCCGACGAAGACCCCGAACTGAGCGACTTTCCCGCGTTCACGGCCGAGTATGACATCGTGCTCGCCCACTCGATGAGCGGCCAGCTGTCCTGGGCGGGCCGCGGGTTGAGCGTCGTTCCGCTCATGACCGAGCCGCTGGATGTGGGCCTGCCGGTGGGGCATCCGCTGGCCGATCGCGCCTGGGTCGGCCCCAGAGACCTCGTCGGTGAGACCTGGATCGGCGTGACCGACGGCTACCCGTTCGAGCGCATTCTGCACGCGATCGAGCAGGAAGCCGGCTCGCGGTTGTCGATGTCGCAGCGCTTTGCCGACCTCGCCCTGATCGAATCGTTCGTGATTGCCGGGCTGGGCATCGCGCTCGTGCCGCGGTACACCTCGGGCGGCGGGCAGCCCGGCCGCGTCGTGCTCAAACCGCTGCGCGGTGTGGAATCGGAGCGTCAGATCGTGGCCCTGATGCGCCCCGACCGAGCCGAACGGCTGGCCGTGCGCACCGTCGTTGAGGCCCTGCGCGCCGAGGCCGCGCGGGTGCAGCAAGCCCACACCGCTCCGTAGCTCCGCCAGAATGCACCACGTGCCCGATTGGACGGTCCAATCGGGCACTTCTGTGCGGTAGCGGCCAATAACTACTGGTTCTGGGGGAAGCCCAGGTTGATGCCGCCGTGGCTCGGGTCCAGCCACCGACTCGTCACGGCCTTCTCACGGGTGAAGAAGTTCACGCCGGCGGGGCCGTAGGCCTTGGCGTCACCAAACAGGGAGTTCTTCCAGCCGCCGAAGGAGTGGTACGCGACCGGCACCGGAATCGGCACGTTGATGCCGACCATGCCGACCTGCACCTCGTTCTGGAACCGGCGAGCGGCTCCGCCGTCGTTGGTGAAGATGGCAGTGCCGTTGCCGTACTGGCTCGCGTTTATCAGGTCGAGGCCCTCCTGATAGGTGGCCACCCGTACGATCGACAACACCGGGCCGAAGATCTCGTCGAGGTACACGGCCGAATCGACGCTGACCTTGTCGAACAGGGTCGGGCCGAGCCAGAAGCCGTTCGGGTCGCCGTCAACCTTGACACCGCGACCGTCGATGACGATGTCGGCACCGTCAGCCTGGGCGATGTCGATGTAGCCGGCGACCTTGTCGCGGTGCACCTGGGTGATCAGCGGTCCCATATCGCAGTTGCGGGTTCCGTCACCCACGGTGAGGCCCTTGACCCGTTCGGCGATCTTCGCGATGAGCTCGTCGGCGACGGGTTCGACGGCGACGATGACGCTGATCGCCATGCAGCGCTCACCGGCGGATCCGAAACCGGCGTTGACGGCGGCATCCGCTGTCAGGTCGAGGTCGGCGTCCGGCAGCACCAGCATGTGGTTCTTGGCTCCGCCGAGCGACTGAACGCGCTTGCCGTGCTTGGCCGCGGTCTCGTAGATGTAGCGGGCGATCGGGGTGGAGCCGACGAAGGAGATGGCCTGCACGTCGGGGTGCACGAGCAGCGCGTCGACGGCCTCCTTATCGCCGTGTACGACGTTGAGCACCCCGGCGGGAAGTCCGGCTTCGGTGAACAGTTCGGCGAGCCAGTTCGAAGCACTCGGGTCTTTCTCGCTCGGCTTGAGCACGACGGTGTTGCCGGCCGCGATGGCGATCGGGAAGTACCAGAGCGGCACCATGGCCGGAAAGTTGAACGGGCTGATGATGCCCACGACGCCGAGGGACTGGCGCAGCGTGTACACGTCGACGCCGGTCGAGACGTTCTCGGAGTACTCCCCCTTGGACAGGTGCGGCATTCCGAGCGCGAATTCGACGACCTCGAGCCCGCGGATGATCTCACCGAGCGCGTCAGAGGTGACCTTGCCGTGCTCGGCGGTGAGGATCTCGGCGAGGTCACCCTTGCGCGCGTTAAGCAGCTCGCGAAAGTTGTACATGATGGTCTGGCGGCGGGCCTGGCTCATATCGCGCCAGGCCGGGTAGGCGGCCTGGGCGACCGCGACGGCGTCGTCGAGGTCAGCCGTGCTGGCCAGCAACACGTTCTTGGCAACCTGGCCGGTGGCCGGGTTGTAGACGGGTGCGGTGCGGGTGGACGTGCCGGCGGCCGGTGCGCCGTTGACGTAGTGCGTGATGGTGGGGAGGTCGGTCATGAGTGGTGCCTTTCAGTTGATGCGATTAGGAAAGAAGGTCGAGGCTGAGCACCTCGTCGTAGATGGCGAGCGCCTCAGCCACCTCGTCGTCGGTGACGACACAGGGCGGCACGACGTGGATGCGGTTCTCCATGAGAAACGGCAGCAGGCCGCGACCGAGCAGTTCGGCCTTGACGCGGGCCATGACGGCGGCGCTCACCGGTTCGCGGGTGTCGAGGTCGGTCACGAGTTCGACCGCCCAGAACACTCCGACACCGCGCACGTCGCCGATGATCGAGTGCTTGGCCTGCAGGGCTTTCAGGCCCGGCTCGAGCACGTCGCGGCCGATGCGGGCGGCGTTCTCAACGATGCCCTCGGCCTCCATCGCGTCGAGGGCGCCGACGATCGACGCCATGGCGAGCGGATGCCCGCTGTAGGTGAGTCCGCCGGGAAAAACCGTCTCGTCGAAGTCGGCGGCGATGGCGTCGGAGATGACCACGCCACCGGTGGGCACATACCCGGAGTTGACGCCCTTGGCGAAGGTGATCAGATCGGGAACGACGTCATAGGCCTGGAAGGCGAACCAGTTTCCGGTACGGCCAAAGCCGCACATGACCTCGTCGAGGATGAGCACGATGCCGTACTTGTCGCAGAGCGCACGAACGCCGGGCAGGTAACCGGCCGGCGGCATCATGATCCCCGCGGTACCGGGAATCGACTCGAGCAGAATGGCGGCGACCGACGCTACCCCTTCGCCCTGAATGACGCGTTCGAGGTGGTGCAGCGCACGGGCGCATTCCTCGGCCTCGCTGGTGGCCCAGAATTCGCTGCGGTAGAGGAATGGTCCGAAGAAGTGCACGTGGCCGCGCGCATATTCGTTGGGAATGCGGCGCCAGTCGCCGGTCGCGACCACGGCCGCACCGGTGTTGCCGTGGTACGACTTGTAGAGCGAGAGCACCTTGTCGCGCCCGGTGTGCAGGCGGGCCATGCGCATGGCGTTCTCATTCGCATCCGCTCCCCCGTTGGTGAAGAACACCTTGTTGAAGCCGGCCGGGGCCCGGTTGGTGATGCGTTTGGCGGCCTCGCCACGGGCGAGGTTGGCCGTTGAGGGCGCGATGGTGGTCAGCAGCGCGGCCTGCTCTGTGATGGCCTGCACCACGGCCGGATGCTGATGGCCGATATTCACGTTCACCAGCTGACTCGAGAAGTCCAGATAATGTCGACCGTCATGATCCCAGACGCGGCAGCCCAACCCGCCGGCGATGACGAGCGGCTTTAATGCCGCCTGTGCCGACCAGGAATGGAAGACGTGCGCCCGGTCGAGTTCGCTGGTGCGCGCGTTGAGGCTTTGGGTAATGGTGTCAGTCACGAATATCGCTGGCTTTCTCTGTGGGTGGTGTGAATCGGAAAGTTTGTGGGGCCGGGCGGCCCGGTCGGGGCCGCCCGGCCGGGGCCGCCCGGCCGGGGCCGCCCGGCCGGGTGTAGTTAGTTGCCGCCCTCGTTGAGGGTGACCTCGGTGGGCGTCCAGTCGGCACCCTTCACGTCGACGCCGTCGGCCGTCAGCTCGTCGAGCGCCTGCTGCACGTACTCGTTGGAGTAGGCGGTGGCGGGCGGTTCGGTGGTGATGATGGTCGCGCCGGTCTCGTTCTTGGTGTTGAGGGCGATGTCGACCGTGTTGGCCCAGGCAGCGTCATCGATGAGTCCGACGCCATTTTCCGAGGGGAAGATGAGCTTGCTGACCTCGTTGGTCATCCACAGCTGGTGGCTCTGGCCGAGCGAGGAGCCCGCGGCGGTCACGATGGCCGCGGCTTCTTCGGGGTTGGTGCCGGCGTAGATCCAGCCCTTGATGGAAGCTTTGATGAACTTCACCGTGTTGGCGGCGTAGTCCGCGTCGCTCTCCAGCTGGTCGGCATTGGCCCAGATGGCGTCCTGGAGCATGGCCGTACCCTCGTCGTTCCAGTCGATGACGTTGAGCTCATCGGGCTGGTACAGCTCATTGGTGTCGGGGTTCACGGTCTCGAGTACCTGGGCGTATTCGTTGTAGGTCATCGCCTGGGCCGCATCGATGTCGCCGGAGAGGAAGGCGTTCATGTCGAAAGCCTGCTGGATCAGGGAAATATCATCGAGAGCGACATCGGCCTGCTGCATGCCGGCGAAGAGTTCCCACTCGTTGCCGAAGCCCCAGCTGCCCACGTTCTTGCCGGCCAGGTCGGCGGCAGTCTCGATGCCCTGGTCCTTGAAAGAGATCTGGGTGGTGGCGCTGCGCTCGAAGATCTGGGCGACGTTGGTGATGTTCGCGCCCTGCTCGATCGAGCCGAGAACCTTGGGAACCCACGAAATGGCGTAGTCCACGTCACCGGCCGCGAGCACATCCTGCGGCACGATATCGGGGCCACCCTCGACGATGGTCACGTCGAGTCCCTCATCTTCGTAGAAGCCCTGGTCGACGGCGGCGTAGTACCCGGCGAACTGGGCTTGGGCGACCCACTGCAGTTGCAGGGTGATGGGCGTGAGTTCGCCGGCGGCATCCGGTGAAGGGGTGTCGCTGGCGGTGCTGCAGCCAGACAGTACGAGCGCGCCGACAGCCGTGATCGCGCCGACGGTGCCGAGCCAGTTGATGCGGTGTTTCATGGTGCCTCCTTGGTTACTGGTGCTGTGTGTGGTTGCGGGTGACGAGCGTCTCCACGATGAGAGCTGCACAGTAGAAGGCGAGGCCGAGAATGATGGAGCCGAGCACGTAGGCCCAGGCGAGGCCGTAGTTGCTGCTCGATGCGGCCGAGGTGATCGATTTGCCGAGGCCACCGACCGGTCCGCCGAAGTATTCGGCGATGAGGGCGCTGATCACGGCGAGCGACGATGCTATGCGCAGCCCGGTGAAGACGAAGGGCAGCGCGGTCGGCAGAGTGACGGCCCGGGTGGCCTGCCAGTTGGTGACGGCGTAGGCGCGCATGAGGTCGCGGTGAACCGGGCGCACCATGCGTAGCCCCTTGAGAGTGTTGAAGTAGACCGGCACGAACACGGCGAGCGCCGCGACGAGCTGCCGGGCGGTCTCAGCGCCGGCGCCGAACATCGTGTAGAGCACCGGGGCGAGCGCCACGATCGGCACCACCGAGAGGGCGGCGACGACCGGAGCGGCCATCCCGTCGAACAGGCGGGCCAGCGCCGACACGATCGCGAGCGCAATGCCGAGCAGGGCACCGATGACGAGGCCGATCAGGGCATTGCGACCGGTGACCGCCATGCCGTTGGCCACGTTCTGCAGGTTGGCGGTGAATTCGGCGCCGATCGCAAACGGAGCGGGCAGAATGAACGCCTTGATGGCGAGCCCCGTGACGAGACCCTGCCACAGCAGAATGACGGCCACCCCGAACACGATCGGCGCGAGCACGATCTGGAGCAGACCTGGCTGAGCGGTTCTCATCGCGTCTCAACCCCGCGAACGCCCGTCGGGTTGATTCCGGCTTCGTCACCGTGCAGCAGCTCACGCACCTGGCTGAGCGCGTGGAAGAATCCTTCGTCTTCACGCAGGTCTTCACCGCGGCCACTCATTTCGCCCAGTCCCACACTCACGATGGAACGGATGCGTCCGGGTCTGGGCGACATGACCACTACCCGGTTGGAGAGGAACACCGCCTCGGGGATGGAGTGGGTCACGAAGACCACGGCCGCCTGCGTTTCGGCGCAGATGCGCACAAGTTCGTTCTGCATGCGCTCGCGGGTCATCTCGTCGAGGGCGCCGAACGGTTCGTCCATCAGTAGCAGGCTCGGGCTTTCGGCGAGCGAGCGGGCGATCGCGACGCGCTGCTGCATGCCGCCGGAGAGCTGGTCGGGGTAGTGGCTCGCGAAGTCGGCGAGCCCGACCAGGGCGATGAGTTCGGCTGCGCGCGCCCGCCTGGCCGCCTTACCGACCCCGTGCAGTTCGAGCGGCAGTTCGATGTTGCCCGCCACGGTGCGCCAGGGCAGCAGGCCGGCCTGCTGAAAGGCGATGCCGTAGTCCTGGTCGATGCGGGCCTGTCGGGCCGGCTTGCCGAACACCTCGATGCTGCCGCTCGTCGGCACGTCGAGGTCGGCGACGAGCCGCAGCAGGGTGCTCTTGCCGCATCCGCTCGGCCCGATCAGGCTGACGAATTCGCCGGGCGCGACCGTGAGGCTCACATCGTCGAGAGCGGTGACGCCGGAGCCTTTGCGGGCCGCGAAGATGCGCGTCACACCCTGAACACGTACCGCGGGCACATCGTTAGTCATGCTCGTGCTCATGTAGACACTTCTCCCCTGCGAAAACGGCGAAGGAACAGGCCGATCAGACCGACAAATCCGGCGGCAACGAGGCCGACCAGGATCGATCCGAAGATGGGCGCCCAAGGCTTGCCCGGGTCACCGCCGGCGGCGCCGGCGTACTCCACGATGAGCCGGCCAATGCCACCGCGCAGACCGATGGACACCTCGGCCACGACGCTGCCGACGACGGCGCTGACCGCGGCCAGGCGCAGGGCCGGCAGCAGGTAGCCGACGCTGGCCGGCAGGCGCAGCCGCCACAGGGTCTTCCACCAGCCCACCGCGTAGCAGCGCATGAGGTCGACGTGGTTGGCGTCGGGCGATCCCAGGCCGCGTAGGGCGCCGATCGAGACGGGGAAGAACGCGAGGTAGGAGGCGATCAAGGCCACCGACATCCAGCTTTCCCAGGTGAATTCGCCGAACTGGAGCTGCGCGCCCCAGCGCCGCACGAGCGGGGCGATCGCGATGAGGGGCACGGTCTGGCTGAGTATGATCCAGGGCAGAATGGCCGACTCGGCCAGGCGAAGGCGCTGCATCAGCAGTGCGAGCGCGAGCCCGACGGTCACGCCGACCAGCCAGCCGACCGCTGCGATGCCGAGGGTGAACAGCGAACCGGCGAGCACCGCCTGCCACAGCGGCAGAGCGGATGCCGCGCCCGTCACCGGCTCGAACAGTCGCTCGAACATGACCGCGAGGTGCGGCATCGCGAGGTCGGTCGTGCGCGGCAGCACCGTGACGCCGCCGAGCACAACGCCGTCGGCCGGCCCGACGGTTTTGTAGAGCTCCCAGACCAGGCCGAGCAGCGCCAGGCCGGCCAGACCGAACACGCCCGCGCGCAGGCGCGGGCGCACAACGGTGCTCCGGCGGTGGGGTACCCGCAGTTCAGGTACTCCGAGCGCGCCGCGGTTGAGCGGGGCGGTCCGCTCGGTCTGGGTGGGCATCCGCTTGGCTATTTCTTGGCCGTGATGGCGTCGGTCAGGGCCGGGATCACGGTTTCGCCGTAGACCCGCATGGTCTCTTCCTTGTTGTCGTGCTGCAGGTAGCCGGCGAACTGGTCGACGCCGAGGTCTTTGAGCGCCTCGAGCTTCTCGATGTGGTCCCTGGCCGTGCCGAGCAGGCAGAACCGGTCCACGATCTCGTCGGGCACGAACGCGGCGTGCTCGTTGCCGGCTTTGCCGTGCTGGTTGTAGTCGTAGCCCTCGCGGTCCTTGATGTAATCGGTGAGCGCTTTCGGCACGGCCGAGTCAGCACCGTACTTGGCGACGATGTCGGCCACGTGGTTGCCGACCATGCCGCCGAACCAGCGGCACTGGTTACGCATGTGATCCCAGTCCTCACCGATGTAGGCGGGCGCGGCGACGCAGAACTTGATCGCCAGGGGGTCCCGGCCGGCGTTGGAGGCTGCGGTGCGTACGCTGTCGATCATCCACTCGGCGACATCGAGGTCGGCCATCTGCAAAATGAAGCCGTCGCCGACCTCGCCGGCGAGCTTGAGCGCGAGAGGACCGTAGGCGGCGACCCAGACGTCGAGGCTCGAGCCACGACTCCACGGAAATTGCACGGTGGCACCGTTGTACGCGACCGGGCGGGAGTTGGCGAGCTCCCGAATGACGTGGATGGACTCGCGCAGCGTCTTCAGCGTGGTCGGGGCGCCGTTGGTGGTGCGCACCGCCGAGTCGCCGCGGCCGATGCCGCAGATGGTGCGGTTGCCGTACATCTCGTTGAGGGTCGCATAAGCGGATGCTGTGACGGTCCAGTCGCGGGTGGCCGGGTTGGTGACCATGGGGCCGACGATGATCTTGCTGGTCTCCGCCAGGATTCGGCTGTAAATCACGTAGGGTTCCTGCCAGAGCAGGTGTGAGTCGAAGGTCCAGACGTGGCTGAACCCGTGCGCCTCGGCCAGTTTGGCCAGTTGCACGGTGCGCGCCGACGGCGGGTTGGTCTGCAGTACTGCTCCAAAATCCATGTCAGCCCCTTAGATGAGGTACTGGCTCAGGCCGCGCTTGATGTAACGACCGTCACCCTTGGTGCCGAGGTAGGTGTTATCGTCGACGACGACTTTGCCGCGGGAGATGACGGTGTCGACGTGGCCGTCGATCTCGTAGCCTTCCCAGGCGGAGTAGTCCATGTTCATGTGGTGGGTCTTGTCTACTCCAATGGAGGTGTGTCCGTTCGGGTCGTAGATCACCACGTCGCCGTCGGCGCCTGGGGCGATCACGCCTTTCTGGCCGTACATGCCGAACATGCGGGCCGGGGTGGTTGAGCACACCTCGACCCAGCGTTCGAGCGAGATCTTGCTGTCGACGACGCCCTGGTAGAGCAGGTCCATGCGGTGTTCGACGGAGCCGATGCCGTTGGGAATCTTGGAGAAGTCGGTCAGGCCCATGTCTTTCTGGCCCTTCATGCAGAACGGGCAGTGGTCGGTGGAGACCATCTGAATGTCGTTCGTTCGCAGGCTTTGCCACATGTGGTGCTGGTGGCCCTCGGCTTTGGCGCGCAGCGGCGTGGAGCAGACCCACTTGGCGCCCTCGAACCTGCCCCATTCCTCGCTCTCTGCCCCCAGGTTGTCTTCGAGTGAGAGGTAGAGGTATTGCGGGCAGGTCTCGCCGAACACGTTCTGGCCGCTATCGCGAGCCTGCGCAATCTGGTCCACGGCCTGCTTGGCCGACACGTGCACTACATAAAGAGGAGCGCCGGTGAGGTTGGCGAGCATGATCGCGCGGTGGGTGGCCTCTTCCTCGGCCTGCCAGGGCCGGGTGAGGCCGTGGTAGAGCGGGCCCGTGTTGCCGGCGGCGACCGCCTGCTGCACGAGCAGATCGATGACGCTGCCGTTCTCGGCGTGCATCATGATCATGCTGCCGTTCGTCGCCGCGCGCTGCATAGCCTTGACGATCTGGCCGTCGTCGCTGAGGAACACCCCCTTGTAGGCCATGAACAGCTTGAAGCTCGTGACACCCTCGTCGACGAGTTCGTCCATCGCCGTCAGCGAGCTGTCTTGCACATCACTGAGAATCTGATGAAAACCGTAATCAATGGCGCACTGTCCGGCGGCCTTCTGCTGCCAGGTGGCGTAGCGCTCGAGTACGTCTTCGCCGGCGTACTGCACGACGAAGTCGACGATGCTCGTGGTGCCGCCCCAGGCTGCCGCGCGGGTGCCGGTTTCGAAGGTGTCACTGGCCTGGGTGCCGCCGAACGGCATCTCCATGTGGGTGTGGGCGTCGATGCCGCCGGGAATGACGTATTTGCCGCCGGCGTCGATGACACGGTCGACGTTGGCCGCCACATCGAAGCCGAGCAGGGTCGAGCCCGGTGCGAGTACGGCGGCGATTTTCTCGCCGTCGATGAGCACGTCGGCGAGCCCTCGGCCGGTGGCGTTGACCACGGTACCGTTCTTGATCAAAGTCTTCATGGCATCCTCCGTTGGGTCAGCTCGAACTAGGGCGCGACGAGGGGCTCGTAGGAGTCGGGGCGACGGTCGCGGTAGAACTGCCAGGAGTTGCGTACCTCACGGATTACGCCGAGGTCGAGGTCGCGCACCAGGATCTCCTCGGTGTCGGTCGAGGCGCGTTCTCCCACGTAGTTGCCCTTGGGGTCAACGAAGTAGGAGCTACCGTAGAAGGTCACGGCTTCGTCGCCGAACTCGGCTTGTTCGTTGCCGATGCGGTTGTTCGCGCCGACGTAGTACTGGTTGGCGACGGCGGCGGCGGGCTGTTCGAGTTCCCACAGGCGGTTCGACAGCCCGGGTTTGGTGGCCGAAGGGTTGAACACGATCTCGGCGCCGTTCAGGCCGAGCGCACGCCAGCCCTCCGGGAAGTGGCGGTCGTAGCAGATGTAGACGCCGATCTTGCCGTACTTCGTGTCGAAGACCGGATAGTCGGTGTTGCCCGGTCGAAAGTAGAACTTTTCCCAGAACTGCGGCAGGTGCGGGATGTGGTGTTTGCGGTACTTGCCGAGGTAGGTTCCGTCGGCGTCGATGACCGCGGCGGTGTTGTAGAGCACGCCGGGCTGTTCTTCTTCGTACATCGGCACGACGATGACCATCTTGAACTCGCTCGCGAGCTTTTGGAATCGTTCGACGATGGGGCCGGGTACGGCCTGCGCGTAGTCGTAATATTTGGCGTCCTGCACGATGCCGAAGTACGGGCCGTGGAAGAGTTCCTGGAAGCAGATCACCTGCACGCCCTGGGCGGCGGCGGTGCGCACGAACCCTTCGTGCTTCTGGATCATGGATTCTTCGTCGCCGGTCCAGGTGGCCTGAGTGATGGCGGTTCGAACAATCTGGCTTGTGTCAACAGTCATGCTGTGCCTTCCACTTGCTTCGTTAGTCAAGGGCCGATACGAACCGCGCTGTTCGTATTGTTATTATTTGACGTAAACATTTCAAATGTGTTTCTCTGTGTATCGCACGCATTAATCATCCTGTCGCCCGACGCAGCCAGAGGCAAGAGCAATGCAGAACTTTATCGACGAAATCGAGCAGCGCACGCCCGCAGGCATCGCTGCGGCCATCGGCCGGCTGATCGCGTCCGGTCGACTCGCCCCGGGCGATCGCCTGCCCACCGTTCGAGTGCTCGCCGGCGAGCTCGGTGTCAGTCCCGCGACGGTCAGTCACGCCTGGCAGGCGCTCTCAGCGGTCGGCCTGATCGTGTCGCGTGGTCGGGGCGGCACGTTCGTGCAGGATGCCGCCCCCAAGTGGCTGCCGGCGCGCAGCCAGTCAATGATCGGCGCGGTTGGTCCCGCCCGCCTCGACCTGTCCCGCGGCACGCCGGACCCGCGGTTATTGCCGTCACTCGGGCCGGCCCTCTCCCGAGTGGCGCAGCGGGCGGTGACACCGAGCTACCAGGACCTGCCCATCCTTCCGGAGTTGCTCGAGGTGCTGCGCGGGTCGTGGCCGTACCCGGCCGAGGCCATCACCATCGTTGACGGTGCCCTCGACGCCATCTCTCGCTGCCTCGACGCGGTCACCCGGTTCGGTGACCGGGTCATTGTGGAGAACCCGTCGTTTCCGCCGTTTTTCGACCTGCTCGACCAGCTCGGCCTGGAACGCCTGCCGGTGCCCGTAGACGAGCACGGCATCATTCCGGCCGACTTCGCCGCAGCCCTGAAGCTCGGTCCGGCCGTCGTGCTGCTGCAGCCGCGGGCGCAGAACCCCACCGGAGCGTCGATGACCGCGCAGCGGGCTGAGGAACTGGCCAGGCTGATGCAAAACACCCCGGCGAGCGCCGACACCATCGTGATCGAAGACGATCACTCCGCCGAGATCAGCATCGCGCCCGAGGTGAGTCTCGGGCTCTGGCTGCCCGGCCGCACCCTGCACGTGCGCAGTTTCTCGAAGTCGCACGGCCCCGATCTGCGCATGGCGGCGCTCGGCGGACCGGCCGCGCTGATCGACCCGATCGTATCGCGGCGCATGCTCGGCCCGGGCTGGACCAGCCGCATGCTGCAAACGATTCTGCACGACCTGCTCACCAACGGCGAGAGCATGGCGCAGGTCGGCGAGGCGCGCCGCATCTACTTTGCCCGCCAGCGCGCCCTCGCCGACGCCCTCGCCGGGTTCGGGCTCGACGTGGTGCAGGCCGACGGCATCAACACCTGGCTGCCGGTGCAGAACGAGCGTGACGCCCTCGTGCGCCTGGCCGCTTCCGGTATTAGGGTGGCTGGCGGCTCGCCGTTTCTCGCCACGGACGATGGCCCCGCGTTCATTCGGGTGACCGCCGGCGCCCTGCCCGACGACGTTACGCCGGTGGCGGAGGCGCTGGCCGCGGCGGCGCATCCGCTCGAATCGACCGTGCACCCGGTCGGGGCGCGCTGGGCGTAGCCGCGGGAGGGCGCAGGCCTCGGCAGGGGTTTAGGGTTAGGGCAGACCACCGGTTTGCTTTGACCGGCCCCGCTGGCCTGGATTTGGGCTGAGGTCCACCTTTATTCCGCCAGTTGAGCCGAAAGAGACCTCATGAATCGAATCATCGTGCGCACGGCCGGGGGAGTCACCGCACTGGTCGCCGCGTCCCTGCTGCTCAGCGGATGCGCCGCAACGGTCACCCCCGCCGCCACGCCCGCCAAAACCCCGGCGACCAGCGCGAACTACCCGGTCACGGTGCTCAATTGCGAATCGACCGTCACGGTCACGTCGGCCCCTGAACGCATCGTGTCGATCAAGTCCTCGGCGACCGAGCTGCTGCTCGCGCTGGGGGTCGGTGACCGCATCGTGGGCTCGGCCTTCCTCGACGGCCCGCTGCCAAAGTCGCTCGCCACCGCCGGAGCCGATCTCAACGTGATCAGTGATTTCCTTCCCGGCCAGGAGGCCGTGCTCGGTCTGAACCCTGACTTCATCTATGGCGGTTGGGAGTCCAATTTCAGCGCCGACGGGGTGGGTGAACGCGCTGCCCTCGAAGCGCTCGGCGTGGGCAGCTATGTCTCACCGGCCGCGTGCAAGGGCGAGCGGATGCCCGACCCGCTGACCTTCCCGACGGTGTTCTCCGAAATTGAGGAAGCCGGCAAGATCTTCGATGCGCAGCCCGCCGCAGACGAACTCGTGCGCAGCCTGGAATCCGATCTCGCCGGTCTGGTGCCATCCACCGACGGTGCCACCGCGCTCTGGTATTCCAGCGGCACGACCACCCCCTACGTCGGCGCCGGCATCGGTTCGCCAGCCATGATCATGGAGGCCGCCGGGCTCACCAACATCTTTGCCGACGTCAGTGACACCTGGACGTCGGTGGGCTGGGAGTCGATCATCGAGGCCAATCCGGGCATCATCGTGCTCGTGGATGCCAGCTGGAACACGGCCGCCGCGAAGATCGCCCACCTCGAATCGGACCCGGCCACGCAGGTGCTCGACGCCGTGAAGAACCAGCGCTACATCATCCTGCCGTTCGCCTCGACCGAGGCCGGCCTGCGCAACGTCGAAGCCGCCGCGTCGACCATCGCGCAGCTGGCCGCTCTGAACGAGTGACACCCTCCCCCGTCTCGCGGAGGCTGGAGTGACTCGGGCTCGCTACCTCGGGTGGCTCGTCGCTGCCGCCATCGCATTGATATTGGTGTGCGGGATGGCGGTGACCATCGGGCCGGCCGCGGTGAGCCTCGCGCAGGTGGCCGGCAGCATCGGCGCGCACCTGGGCCTCGCGACCGAGCCGGTGCCGCTGCTCATCGACTCGATCGTCTGGCAGTTGCGCCTGCCCCGGGTGCTCACCGCCGCTCTGGTCGGTGTCGGCCTCGCGCTGAGCGGAGCGGTGATGCAGAGCGTGACGCGCAACCCGCTCGCCGACCCCTACCTGCTCGGGCTGTCGAGCGGGGCATCCGTCGGCGCGGTCTGCGTGGTCATTCTCGGTATCGGCTTTGTTTTGCCGGCCGCCGCTTTTACCGGCGCGCTGCTGGCCCTCGTGGCGACGCTGAGCATCGCCAAGGTCGGCGGCACGATCACTCCGGTGCGGGCGGTGCTCGCCGGGCTGGCCATCGCGCAGCTCGCGGGAGCCCTCACCTCATTCATCATCTTCTGGGCGGCCAAGGGTGACTCTTACCGGGAGATCCTCAACTGGCTGCTGGGTTCGGTGGCCGGCGCCACCTGGACCAGCGTCGCGATTGCGGTGACGGCGGTCACCGTCGTGGGCACCGGCATCCTCGTCTCGGCGACCCGGCTCGACGCGTTCGCGTTCGGCGACACCTCGGCGGCGAGCCTCGGCATCAACGTGAACCGCACCCGCTGGGCGTTGCTCGGGGCCGTCGCCCTGCTGACCGGTTCGATGGTGGCCGTCAGTGGCTCGATCGGGTTCGTCGGGCTCATTCTGCCGCACCTCGTGCGCGGTATCAGCGGGCCGGGACACCGCCGGCTGCTGCCGCTCGTCGCGGTCTGCGGTGCCCTGTTTTTGGTCATCGCCGACACGCTCGCCCGCACGGTGTTCGACCCGCGCGAACTGCCGGTGGGCATCATCACCGCGTTCATCGGCGTGCCCGTGTTCATTCTGCTCATCAAGAGAAAGAAGTCACACCTGTGGGCGTAGACCTCGACCGGCTGTCCTTCGCCATCGACGGCGCCCCGATTTTGCGCGACGTGTCGGCGTCGCTGCCGACCGGCACGGTGACCGGCCTGCTCGGCCCGAACGGCGCCGGTAAATCCACCCTGCTGCGGCTCATCGCCGGCATCGACACAGCGGATGCCGGCAGCGTCACGCTCGACGGCGTCACGATCGGCTCGTTGAGCCGGCGCGACGCGGCCCGACGCATTGCCCTGCTCGAACAGAATGCGGCGCCGAGCGTGGAGCTGACCGTGCTCGAGGTCGTGCTGCTCGGGCGCATTCCGCATCGCACGAAACTCATGGGTTCGTTCAGCGGCCACGAGGATCACGCCGTCGCGTTCGACGCCCTCGCAGCCGTCGGCGCCGGGGCGCTTGTCGATCGCTCCTGGCACACGCTGAGCGGCGGGCAGCAGCAGCGGGTGCAGATCGCCCGAGCGATGGCGCAGCAGCCGAGCCTGCTCTTGCTCGACGAACCGACCAACCACCTCGACGTGAGCGCCCAGCTGTCGCTGCTCGGCCAGGTGCGGGATCTCGGGGTGACGGCGATCATGGCCCTGCACGACCTCAACCTCGCGTCGGCCTATTGCGACCATATTCTTCTGCTCGACGGCGGCATGCTCGTGGCTTCGGGCACGCCAGCCGAGGTGCTCACCCCCAAGGTCATCGGCACCGTCTACGGGGTGGAGTGCTTCATCCTGAAACATCCGCGCGGCGGGCATCCGGTCATTGTGTATTCGGCGGCGTCATGATGAGTCCCGATCTGACGCGTGTCACCGTGTTGGCGGGCGGCGTCGGCGGTGCCCGGTTCACCCGCGGCCTGCTGGCCCACCTCGCCGTCACGGCGCCCGCGGCGGCCGTGACGGTGATCGTCAACACCGGTGACGACATGTGGCTGGATGGGCTGCGCATTTGCCCCGACCTGGACACCGTCATGTACACCCTCGGTGGCGGGATCAACGAGGAGCAGGGCTGGGGGCGTCCCGATGAGTCCCGGCGGGCTTCGTCCGAGATCGCCGCCTATGGTCGCGGCTGGTCCTGGTTCACCCTCGGCGATCTCGACCTCGCGACGCACATTGTGCGCACCGACCTGCTGCGCAGCGGATCAACTCTGAGCGAGGCGACCGAATTCCTCTGTCGCCGCTGGCAGCCGGGGGCCAGGCTGCTGCCGATGAGTGACCAGCCGGTGGAAACCCACGTATGCCTTTCCGAGAATATCGACGATCACGCCGCGGGTGACTATATTCACTTTGAGGAATGGTGGGTTCGTTACCGGGCCCGGGTCGCGATCACGAGGTTCGAGCAGCGCGGACTGGCCGAGGCCGTGGCCGCGCCGGGCGTACTCGAGGCCATCACCGCGGCCGACCTCGTGGTGCTGCCGCCGTCAAACCCGGTCGTCTCGGTCGGAACGATCCTCGCGGTGCCGGGGGTGCGCGAGGCGCTGCGTTCCACGGCGGCCCGGGTGGTGGGCGTGTCTCCGATCATCGGCGGCGCGGCGGTGCGCGGCATGGCCGATGCCTGCCTGCACACGATCGGCGTTAAGACCAGCGCCCTCGCCGTCGGCCGGCATTACGGCGCCCGCAGCGCCGGTGGACTCCTCGATGCCTGGCTGATCGACGAAACGGATGCCGCCGCGCTGCCGGCGCTGGCGGCCGCCGACATCCGTTCTGCTGCCGTGCCATTGTGGATGACCGACTTGGCGTCGACGACCGCGATGGCCGCTGCCGTGTTGATGCTGTGATTCAGAGCAGCGCGCTCGTATGCGGCCCGAGCCCGAGAGCGCGGGCCGCAGCTAAATCGGCCGCGGTGTCGACGTCGCGGTGCAGGGAGGAGCTTGCCGGCAGGGCGAGCACCACGTGGCCGGCGGCCTCGTGCACGGCGCGGGAGTCGAGACCGAACCGTGGTGTGAGAGCCACGCCCGCGCGGGCGAACAGGGTCGTCGTTCCCACTCCTTCGGCGTCGGCCACCATCGAGCGCGGGTGCGCTGCGGCGAGGGCGAATCCGGTTTCGAGGTCGGCCGGTCGCAGGGCGGGCAGGTCCCCGGTCATCACGGCCAGATTCGCTTGGGGGCAGGTCTGGCGAGCAGCCGCCAGGCCCTGCTCGATCGCGGCGTTCAAGCGGGCCTGGCCCGTTTCCGCCCAGGTTTCCGCCCAGGTTTCTGCCGCGGGGTCTTCCGGGACGACGATCGCGCCGAGCTCGGTGAGCAGCTCGCCCAGCCGTGCATTGCCCGTCACCACGAACACGTACTCCACCGCGGATGCCGCCACCAGCGCCGCCACCGTATCGAGCGCGAAGGCGTCGGCGAGCGCCGCTCGCCCAGGGACGCCCCTGAGTCGGCTCTTCGCCCCTACGCTCCCCTTCACCGGAACGACTACCACCCAGCGTGGTTCGGCGCGCAATTCGTCCATGGCGAAACGCTAGCAGCGTCGCGCACCCCCGACGCGCGGTAGCCTGAAGGGTCGACTGCAAACATCCGTCGGCCCGAACTCGTTCCTTTGAACGGCCCAGGAGGCTCCATGTCACTCACCACCCAGTCGCGCACGCTCCCCATGGCGATTGTCACCTACCTCGAGCGCAGCGCGAGCGCCAAGCCCGCCTCAGCCAGAGCGACCTTCACCGAGAACGCTGTCGTCGTCGATGATGGCAAGACCTACACCGGCGAAGCTGCCATCGCCGCCTGGCTGGCCGGCTCCGCTGCGGAGTTCGAGTACACGACCACCCAGCTGCGCGTTGAGAAAGACGAAACGGCCACGACCGTCGTCAACCGCGTTGAGGGCAACTTTCCCGGCCGCAGCGTCGACCTGAACTACCGCTTCGAGCTCGACGCCGACCGTGGCCTGATTCAGGCCCTCACGATCTCGATCTAAGCCCGGCGGCAAACCCCTCGGCGTACGCTTCCGCCGTGCCCAGCCGAAACATGTCGGTGTCGCTCGGGCGCTGCAGCGCCCGAGCGCCGACCGCATCGAGGTCGCCGACCAGCCGGCCGAGTCCCCGCACAACGACGACCGGGTTACCGCTGGTCTTGCCCTTGACCAGATCGGCGGCACCGGCGATCTCGTCGGCAACCGCAGCGACGGTGACGTCGAGGCGGCGACCGGAGGCATCCGCTGTGCCGCGCAGGTCGTCGAGCACCGCAAGTCCGGCCGCGCCGATGGCGATGTCGGTCTGGCCCTCGCGCCATGGGCGCCCGGCGGTGTCGGTGATGAGCACGCCGAGTCGCAGCCCGGTGCGCTCACGCAAAGCCGAGCAGATGGCCCGTGCCGACCGGTCCGGATCGACCGGCAGCAGCAAGACGAGACCGTCGGGCGCGTTGCTCGTGTCGACGCCGGCCGCGGCCATCACCAGTCCCTGCCGGTTTTCGACGATGCGGGTCACCCCGCCCGGGTGCTCCCGCGAGGCCACGACGCGCACGGTCTCGTCGGTGATCGCTTGCTCCCGGTCGGCAGCCAGCACGGTGCGGCCCTCGGCCTTGGAGACGATCTTGCTGGTCACCGCAACAATGTCGCCATCGAGAAGGCGCGACTGTGCGGCCTCCGCGATGAGGGCGGCCAGGTCGTCGCCGGCCCTGATCTCGCCGAATCCTCCGAGCGTGAACACCTTGAGGCCGAACAGGTTCATGGCGCCGACTTCTGCAGCGGCGGCGTCGGGCAGCGCGTCGTGCGGCATTTACCGAACGAGTTTCGGCAGAACGGATGCGCCGAACACGTCGATCCACTGCTTCTGATTGCGGCCCACGTTGTGCAGGTAGATGCGATCAAAGCCAAGGTCGACGAACTTCTGAATGTATTTGCGGTGCTCGTCAGGGTCGGCCGAGATGATCATGCGGCCCTCGAAGTCCTCCGGTCGCACCAGCTTGGCCATCTGTTCGAACTCGAACGGCGAACGGATGTCTCCCTTCGGAAACTTCATCCCGCCGTTCGGCCACTCGTGCAACGCGTTGGTCATGGCCTCTTCGTCGGTCTCGGCCCAGCTCATGTGCAGCTGCAGCACCTTGGGCATCAGCGAGGGATCCTTGCCGGCTTCGCGGGCGCCATCGTCGAACTTTCCGAACAGCATCGAGATCTTCTCGAGCGGCGCACCCACCGTGATGAGGCCGTCGGCGAGTCGGCCGGCGCGCTTGGCGGTGACCGGGCCGGCGGTGGCGACCAGAATCTCGGGGGCCACCTCGGGCATCGTCCACAGCCGGGTCGATTCGAGCTTGAAAAACTGGCCGGAATGCTTGACGTCCTTGCCGGCGATCGATCCGGCGAACAGTTTGGAGATGATCTCGATGGCTTCGAACATGCGGTTGATGCGCTCGGGTGCTTCGGGCCAGTAGCCGCCGACGATGTGTTCGTTCAGGGCCTCACCGGAGCCGAGGCCGAGCCAGTGCCGGCCGGGGTACATCGAGGCGAGTGTCGCGGAGGCCTGGGCGACCATGGCCGGGTGCCAGCGAAAAGTCGGGGCGGTCACACCCGGGCCGAAATCTCCCCTGGTGCGCTCGGCGACCGCGGCGAGCACGCTCCAGACGAAGCTCGACTGGCCCTGCGCGGGAACCCACGGTTGAAAGTGGTCGGCCGCCATGACGCCGGTGAAACCGTGCTCCTCAGCGTAGGCAGACAGTGCGACCGCTTCGGCCGGTGCGAACTGCTCCAACATGGCCGCATAGCCAATCTGCAACTCCGTCATTTGTGACCTTCCTGCGCATCGGTGTTTTGTCCCCATTCAAGCGCAACACGACCGGGCGCGCATTCGATACCGCGAAGGCGCCAGCCGCTGCCCGTCATAATCCGCTGCCCGTCATCGTCCACTGCCCCGCATCATCCACTGCCCCTTATAGGCTGGTGAAATGCGAATTGCCACCTGGAACGTCAACTCCGTTCGTGCCCGCTCCGGGCGAATCGTCGACTGGATGGAACGCGAGGACATCGACGTTCTCGCCATGCAGGAGATCAAGTGCAAACCCGAACAGTTTCCGTCGCAGGTGTTCGAAAACGCCGGCTACGACCTGGCCATCCACGGCCTGAGCCAGTGGAACGGTGTGGCGTTCGCCAGCCGTGAGCCCATGACGGATGTCGTCACCGCCTTCCCGAATATGCCCGGCTTTTTGAAGGGTGCGGTCGGGCCGGATCAGCCGCTCGAGGCGCGTGCCCTCGGCGTGACGGTGAACGAACTGCGGTTATGGAGCCTGTATGTGCCGAACGGGCGCGCCCTCGGCGACCCGCACTACGCCTACAAGCTGGCCTGGCTGAAGGCCCTTCAATCCCACGCGGCCGGGGAACTGAGCCGAAACCCCACGCTCGCTTTGGCCATGATGGGTGACTGGAACGTCGCCCCCCGCGACGAAGACATGGGCGACCCGAGTTTCGTGCCCGGTCAGTCCACCCACATCTCACCCGAGGAACGGGCGGCGTTCGACGCTTTCGAACAGGCCGGGCTGGCCGACGTGGTGCGGCCGATCGTGCCGGAGGGGTTCACGTTCTGGGACTACAAGCAGCTGCGGTTTCCGCGCAACGAGGGTATGCGCATCGACTTCATCCTCGGCTCGCCCGTCTTCGCTGACCTCGTGACGGATGCCAGCATCCACCGCAATGAGCGCAAGGGCGATGCCCCGAGCGACCACGTTCCGGTGCTCGTCGACCTCGATCTGGGCGACGACGGCGACGACCGTCCGATGATCTTTTAGGTCGTACCCCTGCTTCTCACCGGATGGGGTTGTCGCACTCCCCGGCGGGGTCTACTGTTCTCTGGGAACGCAAGGATCTCAGGTGACGAGGGCAGTCTATTCATTGTTCGCAGTGGTTGCGGGTGCAACCCTCGTTCTGACCGCCTGCGCGGGCTCGACCCAGACGCCCGACCACTTCGACGATGCCGGTGCCGCGACCGCCACGTCGGTGCACTTCACCGCTTCCGGCGACATTTCCTCCAGTGCGGCGGCAGCGGCCACACTCAACCAGGTGGGTGCCATCGCTCCGGATCTCCACTTCGCTCTCGGCGACCTGTCCTACGGTCAGACCGGCGCCGAGCAGGCCTGGTGTGACTTCGTCACCGCGCGGGTCGGAGCAGGGTTCCCGTTTGAACTCGTGTCGGGAAACCACGAGAGCAACGGTCTGAACGGCAACGTCAACGATTTCACGGCCTGCCTGCCGAATCAGCTCGCGGGATTGGTCGGAACGTACGGGCGGCAATACTACGTCGATGTTCCGCAGGTCAATCCGCTCGTGCGTTTCATCATGATCTCCCCGGCGCTCACCTACCCCGATGGGGTCTGGTCCTACGCCCTCGGCAGCCCCCGCTATCAATGGACCGCCGACACCATCGATGATGCCAGGTCAGCAGCGATTCCCTGGGTGGTGGTGGGAATGCACAAGCCGTGCCTGACGGTCGGGCAGTACGGGTGTGACCCAGGGGCTGCGCTCATGAACCTGCTGGTCAGCAAGCGGGTGGACCTCGTGCTGAACGGTCATGAGCACCTGTATGCCCGCAGTAAGCAGCTGGCCCTCGGCGCTTCCTGTTCCCAGATCGTGCCAGGCAGCTACTCCGCCGGCTGCGTCGCCGATGACGACAGCACCCTGGTTCGGGGAGCCGGAACGGTATTCGCCATTGTCGGAACCGGCGGGACTCCGCTGCGAGATGTGTTCGCCACCGACCCGGAGGCGCCCTATTTTGCCGCGTCCTCCGGACTCAACAGCAGTCCCAGCTTCGGCAACCTCGACGTGTCAGCCACCCCAGACTCACTCACCGCCCAATTCGTGCCGGCAACGGGCGCGTTCACGGATTCCTTCACGATTGCCGCGGGGGGTCCGCAGCAAAACCTGCCTCCGGTCGCGTCGTTCACCGCATCGTGCACCAACCTGACGTGCAGCCTGGATGCATCAGAATCGTCCGACCCGGACGGGACGCTCTCCGGCTATGTCTGGAATTTCGGGGATGGAACAACCGGAACCGGCCGGGTCACCTCCCACGACTATGCGATTGCCGGTGACTACACAGTCACCCTGACCGTGACCGACAATGCCCGCGCGACCGGGACCGCCACGCGCGGTGTCGCTCCGACGCAGCCTCCGGACGCCACCGTGCTCGCGACCGACGCGTTCACGCGCACGGTTGCCAATGGCCTCGGAACGGCACCGGTCGGCGGCACCTGGTCGACGACCGGAACGGCCAGCATGTATTCCGTCAACGGCACCGGCCGACTGCGCCTCGCTACGGCAGGCACGACGGCAAACGGTTTTCTCAACCAGCTGTCCTCCACCGCGAGCGACCTGCTGTTCACCGTGTCGGTCGATAAGGCCCCGATCGGAACGGGCACCTACGTCTCGGCCAGCGGTCGAAATGTCGTCGGCGTGGGCGCCTACCGCGCCAAGATCGTGCTGCGCTCCACCGGCCTCGTCGGGATTTCACTCGTGCGCGTGAATTCGTCGGGCGGCGGGGAAGTGTCGCTGCAGTCGGCGATCAACGCACCGGGACTCAGCTTCGCCGCCGGCGATCAGCTCAAGGTTCGGGTGCAGGCCACCGGAACGAACCCGACCACGATGCGCGCCAAAGTATGGAAGCTCGGCACGACCGAACCCGCGACCTGGCAGCGATCCACAACGGATGCGACGGCCGCGCTCCAGGCGGCCGGCGGCGTCGGGGTCAGCCTCTATGTGTCGGGTTCGGCGACGAACACGCCGGTCATTGGAAGCATCGACGATCTGCTCGTCGTGCAGCCTCAGAACTGACCAGTCACCCCGGTCGGGGATACTGGAGCCATGACTTCACAAGAGTCGGATCCCTTCGCACCGGTAACACCGCCCGCGTCAGCATCCGTGACCGTTTCCATCACTCGCACGGTCGACCCGGCGCGCTTCACCGAGGCCAGCGAATGGGTACAGTTCGGCATCAACCTCGCGCACAGATACCCCGGGTTTCTCGGGTCAGGCTGGGTGCGTGGCAGCGAAGAATCCGCGACCTGGAACATGCTCTACCGTTTCTCCAACCACGAGAGCCTCGAAGCCTGGGAGAACTCGGATGAGCGCACCGAATGGCTCGAAGCCGGCACCGACCTCGTGCTCGACGCCCACGTGGAGAAGCGCACCGGCATCGAGGGCTGGTTCGACACCATGCAGCAGGCCCCACCAGGAACGCCCGCCCTGCTGCCGCCGCCGCGCTGGAAGCAGGCGATCAGCATCTGGCTCGGTTTTTTTCCGGTCAACCTTGCTTTCACCCTGCTCGTGACCTGGCTGGTTCCCGCCTGGGGTGACGTCGCCACGGCGCTGAAGGTGCTGCTGACTACCCTCGTGCTCACACCGCTCATGGCCTACTTCGTGCTGCCGTGGGTCACCCGGATGCTGCGCCCCTGGCTGCAGAGACAGCCTCGCTAGCGCCCACCCCGCTCGCACCAACACCAACGGCACCCGTCGCCGACCGTGAAGTCGACGGCACGTGCCGTTGCAGTTCGTGCAGGCTGGTTAGGCGGAAACCTTTTCGGGCGACCGGTACTTCGGGTGGGCCTGTTCGGCAGCCGCGTCGAACTCGGCGTCGATGGCGGTGTTCGGCTTGTAGGTGGCCAGCGAGACGATGACGGCAACCAGCAGGCTGGCTCCGAAGCCAGGCACGATCTCATAAAGCACGTCGCCGAGCGGCGAGCTGCCCCAGATGAACACGACGACGGCACCGGTGACCATGGAGGCCAGGGCGCCCCAGGTGGAAAGCTTCTTCCAATAGAGGGAGAGCAACACCACCGGACCGAAGGCGGCACCGAACCCGGCCCAGGCGAAGCCGACCAGGTCGAGAATGGTCGAGTTCTGCTGCAAGGCGATGAGTCCGGCGACGACCGCAACGAGCAGCACGCCGATCCGGCCGAGCATGACCAGCTGCTTCGGCGAGGCCTCCTTGCCCACGATCTTGTACAAGTCCTCCACGAGCGCCGACGATGAGACGATGAGCTGAGACGAGATGGTGCTCATGATCGCGGCGAGAACGGCGGCCAGCACCAAGCCGGCGATGAAGGGGTGGAACAGGGTCTGTGAAAGCAGCAGGAAGACCGTCTCCGGGTTGGTCAGTGACAGGTCCGGGTTCTGCTGAAAGTACGCGATGCCGATCAGGGCGGTGGCAACGGCACCGAGCGCGGTCGCGATCATCCAGCCGATGCCGATGCGACGGCCGGCCGTGGCGTCCTGCGGGCTGCGCATGGCCATAAACCGCACGATGATGTGCGGCTGACCGACGTAGCCGAGCCCCCAGGCTGCGGCGGAGATGACGCCGAGAACGGAACCGCCGGCGGTCAGTGAGAGCAGACTCGGGTCGACCTCGCGGATTGATTCGAGGGTCGCCGTGACTCCACCGGTGGCGTTGAGCGCCACGAGTGGAACGGCGATGAGCGCGGCAAGCATGAGAAGTCCCTGGGCGACATCGGTGAGGGTGGCGCCGAGGAAACCTCCAAAGAGCGTGTAGAGCAGGGTGACGCCACCGACGATCAGCATGCCCATGAGGAAGGTAGAGCCGAAGGACTCCTCGAAGAACACGCCACCGGCCACCATGCCGGAGGAGACGTAGAACGTGAAGAACACGAGGATGATCGCGCCGGACACGACCCGCAACAGGCGAGACGTGTCTTTAAGCCGATTCTCGAAGAAGCTCGGAATGGTGATCGAGTCATTGGATACCTCGGTGTAGGAGCGCAGCCGCGGGGCCACGTACTTCCAGTTGAGCCATGCGCCGATGGTGAGGCCGATGGCGATCCAGGCTTCGACCAGCCCGGACACGTAGATCGCACCGGGGAGCCCGAGGAGGAGCCAGCCTGACATGTCAGAGGCACCGGCGCTCAGGGCTGCTGTGCCCGGTTTGAGTCCGCGGCCGGCGAGCATGTAGTCGTCAAGATCCTTGGTCTGGCGAAAGGCGAAGTAGCCGATGGCCACCATGCCGGCGAGATATAAAACGATGGCGATTAATTGAAATGTTTGATCCGTCAATGGGATTCCTTTGTTGGGATGCCCGACGTACTGGACGTGATTACCCGAGGTGCCGGGCAAGCTCAAAGCTTCAGTCTCGCAGAATGACGGGCTCATTACCATTTTTTGTCCCCCATTTGCCCACCAAGCCCGGTGTCACAGCGTGGTCATTCGCCCTTCACTTTCCCTTTTCGGAAGAATTGGATACAGTATCCAAATGATTGGTATTGAGGACGTGACACCCGCGACCGGGCCGCTGGACGGCATCCGTGTGGCCGACTTTTCCCGCGTGCTCGCGGGGCCATTCGCCACCATGATGCTCGCCGATTTCGGTGCCGATGTCATCAAGATCGAGCATCCGCTCGGCGATGACACTCGCGCCTGGGTGCCGCCGGTCGATGAGAACGAAATGGGCAGCTATTTCGCGAGCGTCAACCGTAACAAGCGCTCGGTGGTGTGCGATCTGCGCACCGACAGCGGCCTGACCGAGGCGCGCGAACTCGCGCTGAACGCCGACGTCGTGATCGAGAACTTTCGCCCCGGCGTCATGGAGCAGTACGGCCTCGACTACGCCGCGCTCCAAACCGTGCGCCCCGAACTCGTCTACTGCTCGATCACCGGATTCGGCCGCTCCGGCGGTGCTGCGTTGCCCGGTTATGACCTGCTCGTGCAGGCGGTCGGTGGGCTGATGAGCGTGACCGGCTCTCCCGATTCGGAGCCGAGCAAGGTGGGCGTCGCCCTCGTCGACGTACTGACCGGCCAGAACGCGGTCGTGGGTATTCTCGCGGCGCTGCGCTCACGCGACCAGACCGGCCGGGGCCAGCGAGTCGACGTCAACCTGCTCTCCTCCCTGCTCGCGGGTCTGGTCAACCAGGCCTCGAGCACCCTCGCCACCGGCGTTGCGCCGAAACGGCTCGGCAACGCCCACCCGAGCATCGCGCCGTACGAGACCTTTCGCACCCGGGACGACCCGATCGCGATCGCCGTCGGAACCGACAAACAGTTCAGCGCCCTCGTACAAGTGCTCGGTCTGCCCGACCTTGCCGGTGATGCCCGTTTCGGTACCAATGCGAATCGTCTCGCGCACCGCGCCGTACTCAAGGCGTTGCTCGAGGAAGCGCTTGCGACGCGTACGGCCGCCGACTGGACAGCACGGCTGTCGGTGGCTCGGGTACCGGCCGGCAAGGTGAATTCCATCGCGGAGGCCCTCGACCTGGCGGCTCTGCTCGGTCTGGCCCCCGTTGTTTCGGTGACCGATTCGGTCGGGTCGCGAATGAGCCGGCAGATCGCCAATCCGATCAGCCTCTCCGACACCCCGGCTCGCTATTTGCGTCCGCCGCCCCTGCTCGGCGAACACGCCGGTGCAACCTTCTTCTCGACCCGCCAACCATAAGCATCCGCTTTACCGACCGAAAGACGACTCATGACCGCTGCAGCCCTGCTTGAAGACACCGTCGACCTTGTCGGCATCGATTCCCTGCTGACCGAAACCGAGATCTCCCTGCGCAACGAGGTGCGGGATTTCGTCAACACCACTATCAAGCCGAATATCGCCGAATGGTATGAGAAGGCGGTCTTTCCGCTCGATATCATTCCGCAGATGGCCAAGCTCGGGCTGCTCGGCATGCACCTGAAGGGTTACGGCTGCCCCGGTCGCACCGCGGTCGAATACGGCCTCGCCGCGCTCGAGCTCGAGGCCGGCGATTCCGGGCTGCGCACCTTCGTGAGCGTGCAGGGTTCACTCGCAATGAGCGCCATCCACAAGCACGGCTCCGAGGAGCAGAAGAACGAGTGGTTGCCGCGCATGGCTGCCGGTGACGCCATCGGCTGCTTCGGGTTGACGGAGCCGTCTGCGGGTTCAGACCCGGCTAGCATGACCACCTTCGCGCGCCGCGACGGCACCGACTGGGTGATCAACGGCACCAAGCGCTGGATCGGCCTCGCCACGGTGGCCCAGGTCGCGATCATCTGGGCCATGACGGACGACGGGATTCGCGGCTTCGTCGTACCCACCGACACCCCTGGTTTCGTCGCCACGCTCATCGAGCCGAAGCTCTCGATGCGTGCCTCCATCCAGTGCGAGATCGAACTGACCGAGCTGCGTCTGCCCGACTCCGCCATGCTTCCGAAGGCGCGCGGCCTGCGCGGACCGTTCGAGTGCCTCAATGAGGCCCGTTACGGCATCGTCTGGGGTGTCATGGGTGCTGCTCGCGACAGCTACCTCACCGCGCTGGCTTTCTCGAAAGAGCGGATGCAGTTCGGCAAGCCGCTCGCGGGCTACCAGCTCACGCAGCAGAAGCTGGTGAACATGGCCCTCGAAATCAACAAGGGCACCCTGCTCGCGCTGCAGCTCGGTCGGCTCAAGGATGCCGGTACGCTCGCTCCGCACCAGATCTCGGTGGGCAAGCTCAACAACTGCCGGGAGGCGATCGCCATTTGCAGGGAGGCTCGTGCGATGCTCGGCGGCAACGGCATCACCCTCGACTACTCCCCCATGCGCCACGCCAACAACCTTGAGAGCGTGCGCACCTATGAGGGTACCGACGAGGTGCACACCCTCATTCTCGGCCAGCACATCACCGGCATCGCCGCCTTCCGCTGAATTAGACTGGGCGCAGTGTCTTCAACCAATCCAACCCAGCGCCCGCCGACCGTTCCGGCGTTCGTGCTCGGCGAGCTGCGTCGGCTGATTGCGGTCGGTGACCTGGTTCCCGGGCAGCCGTTGCGACAGGAAGACCTGGCTGAGCGACTCGGCGTCAGCCGGGTTCCGGTGCGGGAGGCGCTCAACACGCTGGAAACCGAGGGGCACGTCGTGCACGAGCCGCATCGCGGCTACCGGGTGACCGAGCTGTCGCTCGCCGATCTGCTCGAGGTCTATCGGCTGCGTCAGCTGCTCGAGGCCGAAGCTGTGCGCGCCACGATCGCGCTCGGCTGCGCGCAGGTACTCACCGACCTGCGTGCGGCCGGCGCCGATGTCGAACGCGCCAACGCGGCCGGCGATCTGCTCGCCATGAACGAGGCCAACCGGCGGTTTCACTTCGTGCTCGTGACGAGCGCCGGGCTGCCCCGGCTCGAACGCATTCTGCGTGCGCTCTGGGATTCGACCGAGGCCTACCGCCGGCTCTACTACGAGGAAACAGGTAATCGGGCACGGGTCGAGCACGAGCACGCTGGCATCATCGAAGCGTTCGCCGCAGGGGATGCCGAGCTGGTCATCCGCTTGCTCGACGAGCATCGCGGCCATGCCACAACCGCGCTCGGCGCGTTGCTTCAGCCTTAGGTCACGAGAAATTCGAGGTCACCGACCCCGTCGATGCCCGCTCTGACGACGTTCCCGGGTTCGATTCGGCCGACACCGGCGGGGGTGCCGGTGAAAATGAGGTCGCCGGGCCGCAGGGTGACGAAGCGGGAGAGTGCGGCGATCACGCCCGGCACCGGCCAGATCTGGTCGGCGAGGTCGCCGGTCTGGCACCTCGCACCGTCGACGTCGAGCCAGATGCAAGCGGCCTCGGGGTGGCCGACCACACTCGCGGGGGCGATCGGTGTGCAGGGCCCGGAGAAATCGAAGCCCTTGGCGAGGTCCCACGGGCGACGCAGGGCCTTGGCAGCGTTCTGCAGGTCGCGCCGGGTGAGGTCCACGCCGGCGCCGTAGCCGAAGACGTGGGCGAGGGCATCCGTTGCCGCAATGTCGGTACCGGCGACGCCGATCGCCACCACGAGTTCCATCTCGAAGTGCAGGTTGTCGGTCTCAGGCGGATAGGGAACAGTGTGCGGGGCCACTCCGCGTGCGAGAACACCCTCGGTGACGGCGAACACGGCGTCCGCCGGTTTGGCGAAGAAAAACGGCGGCTCCCGGTCGGGGTCGTTGCCCAGCTCACGGGCGTGCTCGGCGTAATTGCGGCCCACGCAGTACACCCGGTTCAGGTAGAACCGCTCGCGGGAGTCGACGATCGGCAGGCTGGTGGGTGTCGGCGGTGAAAAGGGGGCAGGTGAACCAGTTTCGGTGGTGCTGAACGGCATTTTCTTGTCCTTATCGAGGTGTCTGTGCAGAACTGCGGAAATTCTGAGTTCTACTGCCGGCGAGTGGGGATTTCGAGGTCATCGGGAATCTCCGACTTCATGAACGGGACTCAGGCGAGCAGGGCCGCGATCACGAGCAGCGCGGGCATCGAGGCGATCGTGGTGAGCAGAACGGTGTCCCGGGTGACGACGATCGCTCGGTCGTAGCGGGACGCGAAGTTGAAGATGTTCTGCGCGGTCGGCAGCGCCGACACTGCCACTACAGCGAATAGTTCGGCGCCGTCCAGGTCAAACACAAAATGCCCGAACAGGTAGGCGATGATCGGCATCAGCACGACCTTAATCGCGGTGGCCGCAACAACCTGTTTGCGCCCGGTGCCCGCCTTGAGCAGGCGCTGGCCGTGCAGGGACATGCCGAACGACAGCAGCACCATCGGAATCGCTGCACCTCCGATCAGTTCGAACGGTGCGAGCACCGGAGCCGGAAGGGTGATGCCGAACGTCGCCACGAGCACGCCGGCGAGGGAGGCAAGAATCATCGGGTTACGAAACGGCTGAGTCAGAATCGACACGAAGGAGGCCCTCCCGCGGGTGGCCACATCGAGAATCGCCAGGATGGTCGGTGCCAGAATCACCAACTGCAGCAGGAGTACCGGAGCCACATACTGGGCGCTACCGAGCACGTAAATGGCCACTGGCAGCCCGATGTTGTTCGCGTTCACGTAGGTCGCGCTCGATGCGCCGAGCACCGTCTCGGCCATGGGCGTTCGAAAGAACAGCCGGGCAGCGGCAATATAGAGAAGCACGCCGACGACGATCGTGCAGACGATGGCCAACAGAAACTCAGAGAACAGCACGGTGACATCAGCGTGCGAGAGCACGGTGAACAGCAACGCGGGCGTGGCGACGAAGAAGGCCATGCGGTTCAGTACCCGACCGGCGCCCTTCCCGGCAATGCCGAATCGCTCGATGAAGTACCCGATCAGGATGACAAATCCGATAATCGAGAAGCCGACCAATACACCGCCCATTCTGTTGAGCCTAGGGGTTCGCCCGGCCTCTCACCCGCGCGGCTCTTTCGGGCTGGCGCGCCGCGTTGCTACGCTCAACGCATGCCCCGACTCGACGTTCCTGGCGCTTCCCTGTATTACGAGACTCAGGGGGACCCCGACTCGCCAGCCCTGTTGCTGATCCACGCGGGTATCGCGACCCTGCGCATGTGGGATCCGCAGGTCGCTGCCCTCGCGGCGCACCACTACGTCATTCGCTTCGACACCCGTGGATTCGGCCAGACGACGACCGAGAATGTCGAATTCTCCAACCGAGCGGATGCCACGGCGCTGCTCGATCATCTCGGTGTCGCTCGCGCCACCCTCATCGGCTGCTCGCGCGGCGGCACGATCGCGATCGACCTGGCTGTGGAAAGCCCCGAGCGGGTCACCGGCCTGGTCACGATCGGATCCGGACCGAGCGGGTTTCCCGACGTCGGACTTACCGAGAAGGAGGATGCCCTGTTCGACAAGTTGGATGCAGCCTTCGCGGCGCGGCAGTGGCCGCGGCTGGCCCGGCTCGAAGTGGCGCTCTGGGCGGTCGGACCCACTCGCAAGGCGGCCGATGTCGACCCGGCCTTTCTGGCTCTCGCGCAGGAGCTCAATCTGCGCAACGTCATCCACGCCACCGAAGCGCCGATCCCTCTGCCGCTCGAACCGCCGGCCCTCGACCGGGTCAGCGAGATCGATATTCCGGCGCTCGTCACCGTCGGTGAGCTCGACGTCACGAGCGCTCTGGCCCACTATGAGTTTCTGTTGGAGATGCTGCCGCAGGCCAGCGGATGCACCTTCCACGACACCGCGCACCTGCCGAGTGTGGAGCACCCGCTCGAGTTTCAGCGGGTTCTCGTAAGCTGGCTGGCGACCAACAGTCTCTGATCGAGTATCGCCTCCTCCCCCGGCAAAAGTTCTCCACAGACAGTGGCGCGGTCAGTCCCCGAATTTCCTCGCCCGGTAGCCTGTGGGGAGAGTGACCGATTGTGAAAGAGCGATTGTGGGGAGATCGATGTCAGAGCACGAGCCAGTTCAGACCGGGGAGTTTTATCTCCGCCATGTGGGACGAATCATCTGGCCGCGCCACCTCACCGACCTCACCGACACGACGCTCTGCCCGGCCTGCCACGCTCCGCTGAGGTCGCCGGTGTGCTCGGCGTGCCGGCTCGACCTGCGGCATGCGACCGCAACCGCATTGCTGGCCACCTCCGCGGATGCCGCGGCAGCCCTGGAAAAGCGTGCCGAGCTGATCGGGCGCATTCGCTACGAAACTGAACCCGGCCGGATCAGCGTGCCCAAGCCCGTTGCGGTCGCGCAGCCGGACGCCAATTCGACCAGCGCCATGCGGCCGGCACCCGTCCAGCCGCCGGTCGCCGTTCCCGCCGCGCCGCGCGTCGCGCTCCCCGTCGCGCTCCCCGTCGCGCCGCCGGTCTTCGACCCGACGGCCAGCACCCGGGATCCGCGCCCGGTCGCGCCTCCGCGGGACCCGTCGTACCCGCAACCCGGCACCGCGCCGGTTCTGCCCGCGAAGCCCCAGCGTTCCAGCGTGCAGGTCGTGTTGCTGTCCATCGGCGTGCTGTTGGTCTCGGTCGCCGCAATCTTCTTTCTCACCGTCGCGTGGATCGTCGCCGGACTGGGCTTTCGCTCGGTTGTCGTCGCACTGCTCACCGTGGCAGCCCTCGTGGTCGCGGCCCGGATGCGTCGCTCACGGCTCACCGCCACCGCAGAGGGGATCGGTAGCTTTGCCGTCGTGCTCGTGCTGCTCGATGTCTGGGGCATGCGGCAGAACAACCTGTTCGGGCTCGCTGCCGGTGACGGCGCGCTGTACTGGGGTGTCGCCCTCACGGTCTGCGCGGCGCTTTTTCTCGGCTGGCACGACCGGTCGAACCTCCGAGTTGGCAGCGTCGCCGGCTTCGCCGTCGCGGCTCCCGGTATCGGGCTGCTCACGGCCGGTCTGTTCGAGAGCCAGGACACCATCACCCGCGTGTTTGTCGGCTTTCTCGGCGCTGCCGTCGGTGCGCTGCTGCACCGTGTGACGCTTCCCCGGCCGGCAGCGGTCACCGGCCGGCGGCCGGTGATCGATCGCTTTCCCGAGCGGATGCTGCTGCTCGCCCTCGGCGCGCTGGGCCTCGTCGTGTCGGGTATCGTCGCGACCTTCGTCGAATCCGACAGCCGCATCGCCCCGGTCTGGTGCCTCGGCGCGGTCGCGGCCGTCGCCACGGCGCACGCCGTTCTCGTGCTGCGCGCGCCGCAGACCGCGCTCGTGGCCACGATCACCCCGCCGCCAGCCAGCCTGCCAGCCCCCGACCGGCAGGCCGGCATCGCCGCCGCCATGAGCGCCCTGCTCGCCCAGCCTGCAGACCTGCGCGCTGCGATCGCGACGGCCCGATTTATGGCCGAATATCGATTCTTCGCCTATCTTGCAGCGTCACTGGCCGCGTTGGCCGCAGCGGGCATTGCGCCGGTCATTGCCGGTCGCTTCGACAACCTGCCCTTCTCCCTCACCGCGCCCGTACTGGTTGCGGCGGCCCTCGCCGTCGCCCTCGAATCGTTCAGCCGTCGTGTCGTCACCTCCGCCGCAGCGCGCACCGCCGGGCTCGTGGCGGCGGGATCGGCGGCCATCGTCGGCGTCGTCCCACTGCTCCTCACGGTCTGGTACGCAACCCGGCCGCTCGCCGAGGCCACCGAAAACGGAGTGCGCGGCCGAGAAATCGTCACCGACCTCGCCACCGCCGACAGTAGTTGGGCCGTGTTCGCCCTGGTCGGAATCGGTGTGATCCTGCTGCTCGGATGGACCCTCGGGGGGCTGATCCACGCTCGTCGCCAGATCGTGGCCGGCCTCACGCTGGCCGTCATCGTTCTCGCGGTTCCCTTCGTGGGGTCGGTCGGGATCATTGTCGCGCTCTACCTGCTGCTCGGCACCGGGGCGCTCACCGCCCTGCTTTTCGCTCGAACACCCGAGTCCGCGCCCAGTCCCGGCAGCGGCAACAGAACCGGCCAATTCTCTCTTGGATTCTTGCTCCCAAGCCTCGTCGGGCTGCTGATTGCCGGTGAAACGTTCGGCTATCTCATCAGCTGGGCGCACCCGACAACCTGGTGGTTCGGCACTGTCTCGCTCGTGCTCGCCCTCTGGTTCGCGCGCCTGTTGGTGATGGTGCCTGACGCGGGCCCTGTACCGGTAAGAACAGCACCGGTAAGAACAGCACCGGTAAGAACAGCACCGGTAAGAACAGCACCGGTAAGAACAGCACCGGTAGGCCCAGCACCGGTAGGCCCAGCTTTCACCGCTGAGTCACGCACACACGCTCGCGGAGCGCTGCTGGCCGCAGCGGTCGTGGTCGCCCTGATCGGCGTCGCTCATATTCCTCTGGCCCTTGCGCCGTATCAAATCTGGTCGGATCCGGTCAACCTGGCCAATGTCACGGCGGCCCTCGCCCTGGCCACGGCACTGCTGCACCTACTCGTTGCCGCCGCAGCATTGCGGCCGACGGTACTCCCGCCCCTCGAGCGGCGCTGGGCTTTCTACACCCTGCTGGTTCCGAGCGTTGTCGTCTTCGCCCTGCCCGTTCGATCGTGGGCGTTCACCGCCGACGAACCGTTGCTCCAGCCCGAACCGTTCGGTTCACTCCTGCGCGCCGGTCTGCTCGTTCTCGCGTGCGCCCTGTGGGTGCTCCTGCGCGCTAACCGCGGCGGCCTGCACGCGGAACGGGCCATTGCCGCCGTCGCGTTGGCCCCGATGCTGTTTCTGCTGGTGCGCGAGGTCTTGTTCGCAACGGATGCCGTCGCATCCGTTTTCACCCTCGCCCCACCGGCGGTCGCGCTCGTGGTCTGCTCGCTCGCGCTGTTTCGCGGCAGCGTTTCCATCGGTACCGCTGCGACCGGCACCGCTGCCGACAACGAACGCGTCGACCGGTTCGCCCGGCGCGACCGGATCGCCCTCGAAATCGGTGCGGCGTTCGTGCTCGTGCCGGCCGCCGTCACCGCGGCGATCACTTTCCGTTCGCTCGGCTGGCTCGTGATCGTGCTCGCCGGCATCGTGGCGCTCATCATGGCGATCGCCCCCGACGGGCTTTTCGGCTCTCAATCGAATCGACGCCACCTCGGCTGGCTCGCCCTCGCGCTCGGTACCGCCGGCCTCTGGCTGGGCCTCGCACGGGCCGGAACAGTGGCGCTCGAACCTTATGTAGTGCCCGTCGCCGGCGTCGTGCTCGTCACGGCCGCGCTCATTCGCCGCTATGGCCGAATCGATCGTGCCAGTGCGGCGAGCCCGGTGGCCGCACTACTGACCCTGGCCGGACTGCTGATCGCCCTCGCACCGCTCGCCCTCGCAGCACAGTCGGGGTCGCTGGTGCGCGCGGTCGTCGTCGCCCTCCTGGCGGCAGCCCTGGTACTCGGTGCCGGGGCGGTGCAGTGGTCGCCACCGCGATCGCACTATCTCGCCGCGGCCGGTCTGGCGGGATCCGTCGCCCTGGTAGTCACGGCCGTCGTACAAACCCAACGGCTGCGCGGCGCTCCCGGAGCGCCCGATGCACGCCTCGAACTCTGGTTGTTGTTGCCTGCCGCCGTCGCCGTCGCGACCGCCTTCCTGCTGGCACGCCAAGCGGATGCCGCCTCCGCTCCGCTTCGTCGCGGCGCGAGTATCGCGACCGTGCTGGTGTGGGCATCCGTTGTCACCTGGATCGAACTCGCCGTGGCCATCTCCCCCGCCGATGCGGGCCTATCGACGCCGCGAGCCCTGCTGCTCGTAGTCGCGCTCTCGGCCGTGCACGTGCTGGCGCTCTGGCACCCCCACCCGCCGTTTGGGGCGCGCACGGCCTGGGGCGTGCTCGCACTGGCCGGCCTGGCCGCTTTCACGGCCGCGACGTTCGGCGTGGTCGACCCGTTCGAACTCGTCACCGTTCCGGTGGCGCTCGCGCTGTTGGGGTCGGGTTGGCTCCGTTTGCGGAGCGACCCGAGGGCGCGCAGCTGGCCCTGGACCGGCCCCGGCCTGCTGCTGCTCCTGGTGCCGTCGCTGCTGCTGGATCTCACCTACAGCGACCTGTGGCGCATCGTCAGCCTCGGTGTTGTCGCGATCATCGTGCTCGTGATCGGCAGCACGCGGCGACTGCAGGCGCCGTTCATGATCGGCGCTGTCGTGCTGCTGATTCACGGTATCGCCCAACTCTGGCCATGGATCGCCCTCGCCTACAGCGTCATCCCCTGGTTCCTCTGGCTCGGCGGCGGCGGAATCGTGCTCATCGTGCTCGCTGCCCGCTACGAACAGCGCATCGCGAACCTCAAGTCGGTGGCCCTGCGCATCAGCGCGTTGCGGTAGCTGTACCGCGCCGTGAGTCGGCACAGAACGAGTCGGCACAGAACGAGTCGGCACAGAAAGGCTGGGGCCCCGGTCCGCATCGGGGTCACCTTTCTAGTGAAAGAGTGCCATCAATCGGAGTACGAGAACCCCAGCTGCCCAGAATAATACTCAGTTTTCGGCCGAACGCAAGACTTAATTCCTAGTGGAGCGCAGATGGCTAACTGCGACCAACCCACCGGTCCATCGACCGATACACGCCGAAGACCCGACCGGCGACGGCGTCCCACGCCGCTAACGGCAGCCCCCCGCGCAGCACCTTCGACAGGGTCACCGTCCACGGCAACAGCAACTGTGGCTTACCGGCGAGCATCGCCCGCCACACGCGGTCGACCACGTACTCCGGGGTCATCAACGGGGTGAGCAGCGGCCCACGGGCACCCGCGAACATGCCCGTGTCGATGTAACTCGGGCAGACCGTGGTCACCTTCACCTGCCCATACCCCTGCTGCACGAGTTCGAGCCGCAACGAATCGCTCCAGCCGATCAGCGCCGCCTTGGAGGCGGCATAGACGCTCATGCGCGGGGTGCTGAGAGTTCCGGCGGCCGACGCGATGTTGACGATACGCGACTCGCGGGATCCGCTCGCAATCATCGCCGGCAGAAACTCGCGGGCGATATACATGGGAGCGAGCGCATTGATCTGCATGGTCGGCCGCGTGTCGGCGCCGTTGTCGTGTTCCCAGAAATACTTGCCGCGAACGATTCCGGCATTGTTGATGATGACGTCGGGGTCACCGATCTCGGTGCGCACCCGCTGAGCGGTCTGCGCGATGGCGCCCAGATCGGCGAGATCAACGACGTAGGGGGCGATTCGGGTGCGTCCGCTCGCGCGTTCATTCAGGATGGCGGTGGTCGCGGCGAGCGCCGCACCGTCGCGGTCCCACAGAATCACGGCTTTCGCCCCCTCGGCGACGCAGCGGTCGGCATACAGGCGGCCCATTCCCATGGCGGCTCCGGTAATCAGCACGCAGGCTCCGGCAACGGTTCGACTCATACTCCCATCATGCCGTCTGTACCGGCTGCCCGGGACTACGCTCGATTCAGCGCATGAGCGCGCACATGACAGCCGCGGGGAGATGCGCATGGATTTTCAGACCCTTGCCATCATCTCCGTGATCGCGCTGCTCGGGCCGCTGCTGGCAACGCCGCGTCGCTGGAATATTCCCGTCGTCATCGGCCAGCTCGGCGCCGGCGTGATCGTCGGCCGCACCGGATTCGGCCTCATCGACGTCGCTGACCCCACGCTGACCTTTTTAGCGGATGTCGGATTTGCGTTGATCATGTTCGTGGCCGGCACGCACGTACCGGTTCGTTCCGGTGCGATCCGCGCAGCGCTTTCGGCCGGTCTGGCGCGTGCCATTCTCGTGACCGTCTCGGCGAGCGCCCTCGGCGTGGCCATTGCGATGATCTTCGGCACCCGGCACGCCCCCTTGTATGTCGTGCTGCTCGCCTCCTCCTCGGCCGCTCTCGTGCTGCCGCTCATTCATTCGCTGGGGCTGCGCGGTCGGTCGATGCTCCAGCTCACCGCGCAGGTCGCGATCGCCGATATCGCAGCGATCGTGGCGCTTCCGCTCGCCATCGACCCGCCGAATGCCGGCCGCGCCGCGCTCGGCGCTGCCCTGGTGGCGGTGCTGGCCGTGGCCCTGTATGTTGTGCTGGCCTGGCTGGAACGAAACGGCTCCCGACTGCGGCTGCACAAGCTCTCGGCCAACCGCAAATTCGCGCTCGAACTGCGCATCCAGCTGGCCATTCTGTTCGCACTGTCGGCGGTGGCTGTGTTCAGCCACGTCTCGGTGATGCTCGCCGGGTTCGCCTTCGGCCTCGCCGTCGCGGCAGTCGGGGAACCACGCCGCCTCGCCCGCCAGCTGTTCGCCCTCGCCGACGGATTCTTCGGACCTCTGTTCTTCGTCTGGCTGGGCGCCTCGCTCGCCCTGCGTGACCTCGCCGACCACCCACAGATGATCGCGCTCGGACTGACGCTCGGCCTGGCCACCCTGCTCACCCACGCGACGACCCGCGTGCTGGGCCTCCCTCTCTCGCACGGGCTGCTGTCGGCGGCCCAGCTCGGAATTCCGATCGCGGCCGCGACGATCGGCACCCAGCTGCACGTGCTCGCCCCCGGCGAGGCGGCGGCCCTGCTGCTCGGCGCGCTCGTGACCATCGCGGTGACCGCGGTGGCGAGCGGATGGGCGCGGCCGCGCGCGGTATCCGCTTCGCTGGCCTGACCGGCCTGCAGACCGGCAGACCGCGCGCGCGGCAATCTCCGATAGCCTCGGTGCGAGCGCACATTTCGGCTCAACTGGGGGGCACAGTGAAACTTAAGCTGACCGTTGGCGGATTGCCGGAGGGCGACACTGATGTGCTCGTCACCGCCGATGTGATGGCGACGATCGGAGAAGTCGCCCGCAACCTGGTGCTCGGCCAGCCCGGCACCTCCCCGCACGAAGACGCCGCCCGCCGAAACAGCGCGCCGCTCACCCTTCGCGTGCGGTACCCCAACAACCCGATACGGCACGTGCTCGACCCGCTCGCCACCGTCAGCGACGCCGGCCTCAGCTCGGGCTGCTGGGTCGAGACGATCCAGCCCAGCCAGGCAGATGCGAGCGACGTCTTCCTGTATCAGCGCGCCGCCACCGCGTCGATCCTGCGCGGGCCGCAGGCCGGCCAGCAGTTCGACCTCGTGACCGGCAGCAACGTCGTAGGTCGCGGCCGCGGCTGCCGCCTTCAGCTGATCGACGAGACCGTCTCGCGCACTCACGCCTCGATTGACATCGGAGCGACCATCACCGTCACTGACCTCGATTCGGGGAACGGACTGTATATCGACGAACGTCGGGCGGTATCGGGCGCGGTCACCCCGGCGAACGTCATCTCGGTGGGAGACACGGTTTTCGTCGTCACCCGGGAGTCAAACGTCGCCGACGTGCCCCCGTCGAACCGGTCGGAGGCGGTCGTCGAGTTTGCACGGTCACCGCGCGTTGACGTGCGTTTCAGTGCCCAGAAGCTGGCGGCACCGGTGCCGCCGCAGCGCCTCGAACCGCAGAAATTTCCGATCCTCGCCGTCATCGCCCCGCTCGTCATGGGCGGTGTCCTGTTCGCGGTCACCCGGTCACCGCTCAGCCTCGTCTTCATCGCGCTGTCTCCCCTGATCATGATCGGCACCTGGATCGACACCAAGATCACAACCCGTCGCAAGAAGAAGGAACAGACGGAGCAGTTCGATGCGGCCATCGTGGCTCTCGAAGCCAAACTGGTGACCCAGCGCGAACGTGAAGTATCGGTTCGCAACGCGGAATCGCCCAGCACCGTGCAAATCCATGAGGCCATGGTGGCGCGCAACGCCGTGCTGTGGACGCGTCGCCCTGAACACCAGACATTCCTGGAGGTGCGTCTGGGTCTCGGCACCCAATCCAGCCGCATCACGGTGGATGTGCCCAGCCGTAACAATTCGGACGAACGGTTCTGGACCCAGCTCGACGAGATCAAGGACACCAACCTGACCGTGCCGTGGGTTCCGGTGTTGGAAACCTTCGATCGGGCCGGAAGCATCGGGGTCTCCGGCAGCGAACTCTGGTCGGAAGGCGTTCTGCGGTCGATCATCGTTCAGTTGTGCGGTCTGCACTCGCCGGCCGACCTGGTTCTGGCCTGCTTTGCCAACCCCGACAACCAGTTCGAATGGCAGTGGCTCAAATGGCTGCCGCACATCGGCTCGGTGTACAGCCCACTCACGACGAGTCATCTCGCCGCTGATCCGGCCTCGAGCGGTCACCTGCTGGCCCAGCTCGAAGAGCTCGTGGCCGAACGCCGAGCGGCCCGCCCGGGCGGGTCAGGCATCCGTTCTCACCTGAGCGAAAACGCAGACATCGATCAGCTGCACGGACAGGCGGTGCAGGTGCTGCCGATCACCCCGGTGGTCGTGGCCATCGTCACGAGCGACAGCCAGGTCGACCGCGGGCGACTGGTCGCGCTGGCCGAAGACGGCCCCGATGTCGGCGTGCACCTGCTGTGGCATGCCGCCACCGGAGCAGACCTTCCGGCCGCCTGCCGCACCTATGTCGACGTGCAGCCCGATGGCACCGGGGTGGTCGGATTCGTTCGCACCGGCACCCGCGTCGACGTCAGCCCCCTCGAGGCTATCTCCGGTCAGGACGCCGCCGTGGCCGCCCGACTGATCTCGTCGGTCACCGACAGTGGCGCCCGAGTGCTCGATGAAAGCGATCTACCCACGTCCGTGCCGTACCAGGATCTGCGCTCGGAGAACGTCATCTCGTCGGCCGATGCGGTCGCCGCGCTCTGGGAACGCAGCGGAAGCCTCACCGCGCGCTGGCGCGAGCACCCGCCGACCGAAGTCGGCTCACTCAGCGGCATCGTCGGCCAGGGTGCCGGCGGCGTGCTGCGGCTGGACCTGCGCGAGCACGGCCCGCACGCCCTCGTCGGCGGCACCACCGGGTCGGGCAAGAGCGAGTTCCTGCAAACCTGGATCATGAGCATGGCCAGCGAGTACAGCCCGGATCGGGTCACCTTTCTGCTCATCGATTACAAGGGCGGCGCCGCCTTCGCGGAATGTACCCAGCTGCCGCACACCGTCGGACTGGTGACCGACCTCAACACTCACCTGGTGCGCCGGGCCCTCACCTCGCTGCGGGCTGAATTGCACTACCGGGAGACCCTGCTCAACGAGAAGGGCGCCAAGGATTTGGTGAGCCTGGAGAAGCGCGGCGACCCGGATGCCCCACCGTCGCTGATCATCGTCATCGACGAGTTCGCCGCGCTGGTCGGTGAGGTTCCGGAGTTCGTCGACGGGATCGTCGACGTCGCTCAACGGGGCCGCTCGCTCGGACTGCACCTGATCATGGCTACCCAGCGGCCGGCCGGCGTGATCAAGGACAACCTGCGGGCCAATACCAATCTGAGGATCGCCCTGCGTGTCGCCGACGAGTCGGACAGCCAGGATGTGATCGGCGGTAAAGACGCCGCAGCGTTCGATCCATCCGCTCCGGGCCGCGGCGCCGCGAAGCTCGGCCCTGGCAAGCTGATCCATTTTCAGACCGCCTATCTGAATGGTCGCAGCAAGGCCGCTGCCAAACTGCCCGACATCGACATTGCCGACTTTCCGTTTGCAGTCGGTCAGACCTGGACCATCGACCTGGCTGCGCCGCCCACCCGCCGCCAGGTGCCCCGCGACATTGAGAACATGCTCGATTCCATTCGCACCGCAGCCGTGACGCTCGAGTTGGCGACACCGCGCAAACCCTGGCTCTCCCCACTGGACGCGGTGCTGGATCTGGCGCACGTCGCATCCGCTGACGGGCCGCTGATCGCACTCGGCATGCAGGACGAGCCTGCCAGACAGCGGCAGAGCCCGTTCTCGTTCGACCCGGACAGCCAAGGAAACCTCGCCGTGCTCGGAACGAGCGGTTCCGGTAAGAGCACCACTCTACGCACGCTGCTGCTGTCGGCGTCGCGCGATACCGAGCGGTATCCCGTGCACATTTATGCGATCGACTGTGCCGGCGGCGCCCTCGGACTGCTCGGCGCACTCCCCACCGTGGGCGGCATCATCGCGGGCGAAGACAGCGAACGGGTCGCCCGGCTGATGCGGCACCTGGTCGCCATGGCTACCGAACGTGCGGCGCGCTATTCCGCGGTGCCGGCCTCTACCCTGTCCGACTATCGAAAGGTGAGCGGCAATTCGGCCGAACCGCGCATCTTCGTCGCAATCGACGGCATGGCCAACTTTCGCAGCAGCTACGAGTTTCGAAGCGGCGACTCGACGTTCGCTGCGCTCGCCCAGCTGATGAGTGTGGGACGGCAGGTGGGCATCCACTTTATTCTGAGCGCGGATCGATCCGGCGTGATCCCCTCCGCGCTCAACGCCAACATTCAGCAGAACGTCGTGCTGCGTCTGGCATCGTCGAACGACTACGGCATTCTCGGAGTGCCCGCCGACATTCTCGAGGATGCACCGGCCGGACGCGCCGTCATCGACGGCAATGAGGTGCAGATCGCGGTGCTCGGCGGTTCGTCCAGTCTCGGTGACCAGTCGGTAGCCGCGCAACTGCTGGGCGATCGACTGCGCGAGGCCGGCGTCGCCGCTGCCCCGCCGGTGGAACGTCTGTCCGAGCGCATCCTGCTGTCAACGCTCGGCAGGGCGGGCGCAAACCGTGCGGTGATCGGGGTAGCGGATGCCGACCTGCTGCCGATCGGCATCGCGCCGGAGGGTCTCATCGTGGTCACCGGCCCGTTTCGGAGCGGCAAGACCAGCGCGATCAAAACCCTCGTACGCAGTTTTGTCAGCGCGCTTCCCGGCGTCGACACGGTGCTGATTAGTCCGCGAACGTCGAGCGAACTCACCGGATTCATTTCCTGGGGCGCACACGCCCTCGGGGTAACCGAGGCCGAGACCCTGGCCAGGGACGTCGGCACGACCCTGCGGGACGGCGCCGGAACCTGGCCGGCCGACGGCAGGCCCGGCCTGATCGTCGTCGAAAGCGCCGGTGATTTCGAGGGCTCGTCAGCCGAGGCGGTCGTCGCGTCGCTCATCAAGGCGGCGAGAAAGGCCAATGTGTTGATCGTCGTCGAGACCGACCTGGCGACCGGGCCGTCCGCGTGGCAGATCCACTCCGAGCTCAAAACCGCCCGGGTGGGGATCGTGCTGCAGCCCGACGAGGGTGACGGCATCTCCCTGTTCAGAGTCGCGTTCCCGCGCGGCAACCGGGCTGAATTTCCCGAAGGGCGAGGTTACCTCGTCGAGGCCGGTCGAGCCACGAAACTCCAGGTGGCGTTGCCCGAGTAGCGGCGGGTCACCCCCGCACGAACACACCACCGGCCAGCTCGGGCACGTCGCCCGGCCAGTCGCCGAGGCTGTCGCCGATCACTGCGCTCGAGAACATCAGCAGACCGATCGTACTCATGCTCTGTGCGTTCGACGCCGACTCGAGACCGAGACCAGCAGTGGCCGCCTCCCAGTCCCAATCCACGGCGTCACCGGCAGAATCGATAAAACTGACCGACACGGCCGTCGGCTCGTGATCATTGACCGACCACCCCGTGCGCAGCCCCCACTCCAGCGCATTCTGCGCATCACCGACACGATAGTCAGAATCGAGGGTAACCGTGACATAGGTGAACCAGGATCGGGTGAAACCGTCCAGGGACTCGCTCTGGGTGACCTCGGACGACGCGACCCCCGGCAGCTTGTCGATACGGGCAGCCGCTGAATCGGCTGATTGCCCGCCCCGCAGAAAAGCGCACGCACTGAGCGTCAGGGCACCCAGAGTGACGAGCAACAGCAGGCCCGCGCATCGCTGAACGAATCGTGTCGGCGCCAGAGGTCCATGGCCCGATGTGCGTTGAGGCATCAGCCGCCTCCTGAGACGGCGAGGGAACGCAGCAGGGGAACAGCAGCGGTCGCACCAAACTGGGTCGCCAACTGCTCAGTGACGAGATCATCGCCGGTCCGAATCGCTGCTATCAGCGTGCGGGACTCCACCAGCCCGAGCTGCACCGTGAGCGCACGCATCCCGGCGGGCTCGGGTGGGGCGGCGGCGAGCAGGCCATCAAGGTGGCCAACGAGCAGGCTGAGCGAACCGAGACTGATCGCGACCCTCCCGTGCTCACTGGCCCGAGCGGATGTCTGCGGGCTGTCCGTGCACCGTGGCACCGTGACCGTGACCGCACTCATCAGGCGCCCCGCCACCGACACGACCGTCTGGGAACTCTCCGTCGGAGTCCACGACTGCACTCGCATCGCCTGCACCGCCATCAGCGGCAAGCCCAGTGCAACCAAGAGAAGCGGATGCGGGTCTCCCGCCACATCCCCCGGCCCCACTGCCGTTCGGCCGAGTAGTTGCCGCCCCGTAAGCGCTGCCACGGCCGCGCTCCCTCTTCGGTCTGCGTCGGGCCCGCTCTTGGCAAGCGTGCCCACCCGGAGCGACGCGGGCATCACGAGGTCGGGGGCGGCCTGCAGAACAACCCGATACTCGTCAAGGGCGAGTTCAGCCTGGAAGTGTGGCTGCTTGGTCGTCACTGGCTCTCCGTCTGGTGCCGGAGTCGGCCGATGGTCATGAGTTGCCGCATCAGTCGGCCACAATCACGCCATCGGCCAGCTCGGGCACGTCCCCCGGCCACGGACCAAGAGTGTCGCCGAGCACGGAGGGTCCGAACGACAGCGTTCCTGTCGCAGTCATGAGGGCACCGACGCTGGGCGAGTCGTAGCCCAGAGCGGAAGCCGCCGTCTGCCAGTCCCAATCAGCGGTGTTGCCGGAGGAGTCAAGAAACCCGACGCTAATCCCCAGATTCGGCTCATTGTCATTAACCGACCAGGCTGTGTGCATGGCCCAATCCAGAGCGGCCTCGGCATCATCGATGCGGTAGTCAGGCTCCAAAGTGATCGCAACGGTGGTAGTCCAAATCCGCTTGAACCCACTCAGGGTAGTGATTTGGCTGACATTCGCGGAAGCAACACCTGGAAGTGTTTCAATGCCCAGTACCGCGCCGTCGACGGACTGGCCGCCACGCAGCGCAGCGCAGCCGCCGAGCAACGCCACGCTCAGTGACGCTAGCAGAATTACAGGCACGATCCTGGCCTGAATTCGGCTGGCTAGCGTGACTATCATTTCGACTCCTTGACGGCGTAATAATCGGAAATGACCCTGTCGTCCCTCACACCCAGAAAATCGTCGAGTTTGTTTTGCTCTTGGGGTGTGCCCGCTGCGGATTCGGCAAGGAGCGCGTAGCGCAGGACATCGTGCGAGCCGAGTCCACCCCGCCGCCATTATCGGCAGTGAGGGTCTCCCACCGCTCGGGGTTCTGTGTGCCGTCGGCGCCGGATACCGGGTCGGCCTCGGAGGCGATGACGCTGATATCGTGTGGGATATCAAAATTGCCGATGGGTGACCCGGCCGTCAACACCTGCACAACGTTGTATGTGTCACTCCTGTTCTCAGCAAAAGCGGCAGCGACGATTCCGCCCTGGCTGAACCCCGCCAGCATGACCGGCGCGTCGAACACGTCCGCTCTCGACACGTGCTCTTTATTGTCTTCGTAGTAGGTCGTCATTGCCGCGTCCAGTGCCTCAGCTGACACCCGCTCGAGAGCACTCGATCCCTGCATGATCATGAGATGAGCGACTGCAACAGATCACCGTTGGACGCCATCGGGAGGATGCGCGCGGCATCCGCTTGTGTCGCCACGAGGTGCTGCGCCAGGGTAGCCGTCATCGACTCGATGTCGGAGAAGGTCGCCACGATCGAGCCGGTCGCCGACCCTATGCGGGTGAGAGTTTTCGCGGTCGCATCCGTGCTGCGATCCTGAGACCGGGTGAATGCATCACCCATCTCCGTCGCGCCCTGCACGACGCTGTCCACCTTGTTATCCAACGACTCCGCCATGGATTCGGCCAGGAGACTGTTATCGAGCCCGGGTCCAGACTTATCGGACACGGTCGGCCTCCACATTCACGCACATCATGGGCGCAGCGCTGTCTTCAGCAAGTACTCCACGTCAAGCCAGTCCTTCGAGCCGGTACTGGGCGGGCTGGGAATTGTGCGCATCACGTCTTGGGCGTGAGTGACGACACTCTCGGCGATATCGATATTCGCGAGCTTGTAGACGGACACCTGGACGGTTTTCGTGACGACGTCGACGGCAGAATTCACGACGGTCATGAACGAGGTCACAGCATTTTCGGCAACGTCCTGAATTACCTTGACCGCGTTCGAGGCAATCGACCGCGCCTCGTCGAGGCGCTCAGCGGCCCAAGCCTGCGCCTGGACGATGAGCGCCTTCACGTCGTCGACAGCACCTGCATGCGTGCCCAGTGCATCCGCTGCCGCGTCGAGGGTCGCGGCGGTGCGACCGATGTCGTCGGCCGTCAGCGTGATCTGGGTGCGAAAGACCTGGGCGGCCGCTGAATTCCAGCTCATCGCCTCGGCCTGCGCCGTGAGTTGCAGCGCGCGCGAGCGCATAGCTTCCGCGCGGGCGCGCAAGTACGATGCGTCGATTCGCACCGCGGACATGTCCCCGTACATGGTTCGCCTTCCGGACCTGGCCGCGTGCGGCCGATTGGTTTACCGGAAACTATCGTGACAAGCGGGCGGCGAGCTGGGCGTCCACGTCGTCGAGGGTGATGGCCGCGTTGCGGAGGTAGCTCGACAGGCCTTCGAGGCCGCGGATCGCCGAACGGGCACCGTTCGTGAACTCCGCGTAGGACGCGTTGAACGCACCGGACGACTTGTCAGTGACGAAGCCGGAACTGACGAGAACTGCAATGATGCGCTGCAATTCATCGAGCTTGGAGTCGAGATCGTCGCGGCCTACCGAAAGGCGATCGGCCGAAGAATTCAGTTCCTGATATGAGACGTTGATGTTTGCCATGAGAGCGGTACCCCCCTGTTTACGTTTCACGGTCTGTTGGGCACACCCTAGCAGCACGGGGTAACGCCCACCCCCGTTCGGGAAGCGTCAGAGAAACATCAACACGATGCCGGTCACCCCGGCGAGAACGCCGATGCCGAGCAGAACCAGGCCGATCAGTCGCAGCCCCTTGCCGTCCAGTTCGGGGTCGTGCGTGCGACACCGTTCGGGGTCGCGATTGCGAAACCAGACCCGCACGTCATCACCGGGCACGAGCTGGTGCGTTTCGTGCGTGTCCGCGGGGCATTCGTGCACATCGCCGTCGCGATCAAACCAGCGGATGACCGTGGCCGGCCCGGACTCGGCCGCTCCTGACGCGGCGATCACGGCGGTCGTGCGGGTCCAGCGGCCGCTGATACCGCGCACCGACAGGCCGACTATATAGAGGAGCGCTCCGATGATGAGGCCGACGAGGGTGAGAATCTCGCTGATGATGCCGGCGAAGTCGAGGGCGTTCACTGGCACCGCCATCCGTCATCTCGTCTGCTCGCGGCGCTCACCCCGATGGTTCAAGAGTATCGGGTGACGCGCGCAGGCGGCACGGTCCTGCGCGTCCATTGCGCAGCACGGGGTCGCTTCAGCGGGTGGCCATGAGCTCGGCGAGCACAGCATCGAGTCGGTCGTATCCCTGGGCCATGCCCTCTTCCATGCCGCTCGCAGCCATTCCGTCGCGCGCCTCCTGGCTCGGATAGGTCGAGTGGCCGACCAGGCGCGTGCGGCCGTCACCGAGGTCCTCGAAGCGCAGGGTCTCGATGCTCACGACATCCGGGTAGCCGTCATATTCAAAGGTCTGAATGATGAGGTCGTTCGGCCTGGCCGCGTGAAAAACGCCGTGGAACTCGTAACTCTCGCCCTCCGGATCGACGTGGGTGAAACGGTAGCTGCCGCCGGTACGCAGGTGCCAGTGGTCAATTTGGGTGGTGTAGCCGTTCGGCCCGAGCCACCGTTCCACGAGGGCGGGATCCGCATGCGCCCGATAGACGGCGGCCACCGGGGCGTCGAACTCACGTACGTACTCGACGAACGGAGTGTGGGGGACGACAGTGACCTTCAGTGTGTTCATTTCGTTACCTCTCTTCGCGGGCGAAAATAGGCTCGGTGCATCCGCTTGTCAAGAGGAGGTCTGGCACACTGGGGTCAATGATGCTCGACAATGAGGTACCGGCCTGGTGGCGCACCCTTGGCCTGCCGGGCTTGGTCGACCTGCACACGCATTTTCTGCCCGAGCGGATGCTGCGGCGCGTCTGGTCCCACTTCGATGAGATCGAGCCGCTGATCGGCCAGGAGTGGCCGATCCGGTACCGCGACGACCAGGACTCACGGCTCACGACGATTCGCCGGCTCGGCGTGCGCCGCTTCACCGCGCTCTCCTACGCGCATCGCCCCGGAATGGCGGCGTCGCTGACCGATTTCTCGCTCGACCTCGCCGCGGAACACGCCGATTGCGTGCCGAGCGCCACGTTCTACCCGGAGGAGGGCGTGCTCGAGCAGGTGCAGTCTGCCCTCGATCGTGGCGCTCGGGTGTTCAAGATCCACGCACAGGTCGGGGCGTTCGACCTGCGCGAACCCCTGCTCGACCCGGTCTGGGGCCTGCTCGCCGACGCCGCGATCCCGGTGGTGATCCATGTCGGCAGCGGGCCGGTTTCCCGGCCGGGGATCACCGGGCCGGACAAGCTCGCGGGAGTGCTGGCGCGGCATCCGCTGTTGACAGCCGTCGTCGCCCATCTCGGCGCCCCGGAATACAGCGATTTTCTCGATCTGGCCGACCGGTACCCGTGGGTCCACCTGGATACGACGATGGTGTTCACCAACTTTTTCGAGCGACTCGCGCCGTTCGACCCCGCCCTGCTGCCGCGACTGGCCGACCTGCCCGACCGCGTTGTACTGGGCAGCGACTTTCCCAACATTCCGTACCCTTACGCTCACCAGCTGGAGTCGCTCGAACGCCTGCGTGACCGGGAGCCGCGATTGGACGACGACTGGTTGCGCGCCGTCTGTTGGTACAACGGTCTGCGTCTGATCGGCGAATAGGGGCTATCGCGCCGCGCGGTCGGCGGCGCGTTGCTCGGGGCTGAGGTGCTCGGTGGCGTAGCTGAGCGCGGTGCGCGGCATTTGAGCAGCATGCTGGTCGAGAAAGGCGAGCAGCAGGTTGCGGTCGATGCGCGTGCCGACTTCGCGCAGCATCCAGCCAACCGCTTTGTATACGTCGCCCTCACCGCATTGACCGGATCCGGTCTGAAAGAAGCGGGCAACACCGACGGCGAGTTCAGGGTCGGCGAGGACGGCCAGGGCATCCCGGACAGCGGCGGCCGTAGGCGATTGTGGCATCAACGCAGACGATCGCGGTCATAATCGGTAAGGTTCTGCAACATTCACCCGCAGCGCGTGACGACTGCCTAACGTTGCTTTCATCGCGGCGTGCCCAAGTGGACCAAGGGGCCGGTTTCATATTCCGGTATTTCGCAGGTTCGAATCCTGCCGTCGCGTCTCCGGCGGCGATTTTCAGCGTCGAAACCGGAGCGAAGCCACGATTCGTTGCGAGAGATCGCAAGAAAACGCTGCACGACGCCCGATATTCTGAAGGAACGTCTTTTTTCGGCGCGCACGCCCGCCGCGACCGCGGCACTCACTCGAATCGGAGGTTCCCATGTCGATATCTGTTGAAAAAACACACGTAGCTAACGCTCTGGTCGGAGAGCCCGAGGTTCTCGAAGACGGCGGCATCGACCTCGCGCAGCACCCCGCATGGCTGAGCCTCAAGGCTGCGGCGACGCAGCTGCAATCCCTGCAGGCTCAGAACGGGTCGATCACCGACGCCGAACGGCACCCGGATGCTGACGTCTCCGTTTCGCGCATCACCGCGGCCATCGCAGACCTCGCGCCGCACTTCCCGCACGATGCCGCGTATCTGGCCGCGCTGATCACGGACTTCGACCGCTGGGCGGCCGAGGGATTCGGCGAACCCGACTTCTACGACTCCCTCATGGCCTTCCAGCCGCAGCAGCACCGGGTGAACGGGCTTCGCCACCTCGTGGTGTTCCCGATGTACACGCAGAACGGCAGCGCCAACCGCCTGGTCGAAGCCGTTCTGATCGAGGTCATCTGGCCGGAATTCATCGGTGAACTCGAGGCCGGCTACACGAACAAGCTGTTCGTGCCGATCCGTTTTCTCGATTTCACCCCCGGCTACGACACCAACTCGGCCGTGCTGTTTCCCGAGACGGTCGCGATGCGCGAAATTCCCACGTTCACCTGGGGGGCCATCTTCGCCGACCGTGAAGCCGCCCGTTTTCGCCGCGTCGTGCGCGCGGCCGCCGAGATCACCCGGCTCGAGCTGCCGAAAGACGCAGCCCCGCTGCTCGACGACCAGCACCTCACCGAGGAAACCTTCGTGATGTGGGATCTCATCCACGACCGCACACACATGCGCGGCGACCTGCCGTTCGACCCGTTCATGATCAAGCAGCGCATGCCGTTCTTCCTCTACTCCCTCGAGGAATTACGCTGCGACCTCACCGCGTTTCGCGAATCGGTCACCATCGAGCGCAGCGAGCCGGCGAGCCCCGAGGCGCGCCGGCACGCGAAACTGGTGCAGTACGCGGTCATCTTCGACCGCATCTTTCGGTTCGCGATCACCGGCAACCGCGTGCGCAACTACGACGGCCTCGGCGGTCAGCTGCTCTTCGCCTGGATGCACCAGCACGGCGTGCTGCACTGGACCGACACCCGGCTCACCTTCGACTGGGAGGCCGTGCCCGACGTGGTCATCGCGCTCGGAGCGCAGATCGACGAGTTGTACTGGGCGTCGATCGACCGGCCGAAGAAGGCGCACTGGCTCGCGGCCTACGAGATGATCTCGAAGACCCTCACGCCCAACCCTGCCTCGACCTGGGCCCGTGGCCTGCCGCTCGAGGTGCTCGCCGGGGCGCCCAAGGGCTACACCGACCAGGTTCTCGACGATGAATTCCCGCTGTCGATGTTCTTCGAAGCGCTCGAGAAGAAGATGCGCATCGTCATCGAGTCCACGGCCGGCATCACCGGCAGCGCGGTCGACTGATGAAAGCCAGCTCGGCCGTCGCTGGCCGCACGGTGGTTGGCCGCACCGTTCTGATCGCCGGCGCGACCAGCGCGGCCGGGCTGGCCGTCGCCTCTGCACTAGCGGATGCCGGCGCGCACGTCGTCGCCGTCGGCTCGAATCTTGCACGTCTCCAGTCGGTGCTGGCCGTCGCACCCGAGGCTGTGCTGCATGAGTGCGACCTCACCTCCTGGCCTGCGGTCACCGAGCTGGCTGCAGCGATCGGCCCCATAGACGGACTGATCCACCTCGTGGGCGGCTGGCGCGGCGGCGGCGGCCTCGTCGGCCAGAGTGATGAGGACTGGGATTTTCTGCACTCACACGTGGTCACCACGCTGCGCAACACGACCAGGGCGTTCAACGCCGATCTGCTGGCGTCACCGGCCGGGCGCCTCGCGATCGTCTCGAGCGTGTCGGTGGACCGGCCGACGGCGGGCGGCGCGAACTATGCGGCCGCGAAGTCCGCAGCCGAAAGCTGGGTGCGCGCGGTCGGTGAGGGCTTCACAAAAACCGGCGACACGGCTGCGGCCGTGATTTTCGTCGTGCGTTCGCTCGCGGGGCTCGAAACTGAGCTCGCTACCCGCGTGACGGGCCTGTGGAACGAGCCGGCGGCGTCCGTCAACAACAGTCGGGTGCTTCTCTCGTAACTCGGTAACTTGAGGGGGCGCGGCCAACCGGCTGCGCCCCCTTCTGCGCGCACGCGCTACCGTGAAGACACGCACAACGAAAGGGCGGGCATGCTCGACATCAGGGGAGTCACCAAGAGCTATGGCACGAGAAAGGTGCTCACCGACGTGAGCTTTACCGTGGGGGACGGCCGCATGACCGGCTTCGTCGGCGCGAACGGTGCCGGCAAGACCACGACGATGCGCATCATCCTCGGCGTGCTGTCGCCCGATTCGGGTACCGTGCTCATCGACGGGGTACCAGTCACCGCGAGCGACCGCCGCCGCTTCGGCTACATGCCCGAAGAACGCGGCCTCTACCCCAAGATGAAGGTGGCCGAGCAACTCGTCTACCTGGCCCGCCTGCACGGCTTGTCACCGGCATCCGCTCGCCGCAACACCACCGACCTGCTCGAACGTCTCGGTCTCGACGCGCGCGCCGGCGACACCGTGGAATCGCTCTCGCTCGGCAACCAGCAGCGCGCCCAGATCGCCGCCGCACTCGTGCACGATCCCGAGTTTCTCGTGCTCGACGAGCCGTTCTCAGGCCTCGATCCGCTCGCCGTCGAGGTGGTCATGAGCGTGCTCGCCGGATTTGCAGCCCAGGGCGCTCCCGTGCTGTTCTCCTCGCACCAGCTCGATATCGTCGAGCGGCTCTGCGACGACCTCGTCATCATCGCCGACGGTGAAATTCGCGCGAACGGCTCCCGCGAGGCTCTGCGTGAGCAGCACAGCAGCCCCCGCTTTGAGATTCGCACCGCTGGCGACACCGGCTGGATCCGCTCGCAGCCCGGCATAACCGTGATCGACGTCGCTGGCGCCGGTGACAGCACCTTCGCCGTCTTCGAAGCCGAAACGGATGCCGCCAGCCAGGCGGTTCTGCACCACGCGATCACGCTCGGTGCGGTGCACACCTTCAGCCAGCAGAGACCCTCACTCGCCACGATTTTCAAGGAGGTCATCGCATGAGCACCGCGACCCGCCCCGTGCACACCGCCCCGACTTTCGCCCAGAGCGTCTGGCTGGTCTCCAACCGTGAGATTTCGGCGCGCCTGCGCAGTAAATCGTTTCTCATCGCCACGGGAATTTTGCTGCTCCTTTCAATGGCATCGGTCATCGTCGGCAGCATTGCCAGCCAGAACACAAGCCGGACCAAGGTCGCCGTGGTCGGCACAGCCATCAGCGTTGTCGAACAGACCGAAGCTTTCGACATTGTCGAGGCCGACACCGTTGAAGAGGCCGAGGCGCTGGTGCGCGACGGCACCGTCGACGCGGCCGTCACGCCCTCGACAAGCGCTGATTCCGTGCTCGGCATCACCGTGATCGCACTGGATTCAGCACCGAGTGATGTTCTCGGCACGCTCAGCGTGAGCCCGGAGCTGAAGATTCTCGAACCGGCCGAACAGGACGGTTTTCTCGCGTACCTCGTGGCCATCGGTTTCGGCATCATCTTTCTCATGTCGGCCACCACCTTCGGCGCCACCATTGCCCAGAGCGTCGTGGAAGAGAAGCAGACCCGCATCGTCGAGATTCTCATGTCGACCATCTCGGTGCGAGCCCTGCTCGCCGGCAAGGTGCTCGGCAACAGCCTCATGGCGTTCGCGCAGATCGTGGCCATCGGACTGCTCGTCTCGATCGGCCTCGCGGTCACCGGGCAACGCGTGCTGCTGGCCGATGTAGGCCCGGCGATTGTCTGGTTCGCGGTGTTCTTCGCCTTCGGTTTCGTGCTGCTCGCCGCGCTCTACGCGGCAACGGCGTCGATGGTGTCCCGGCAGGAAGACGTGGGCTCGGCGACCTCTCCGGTGTTGTTCCTCGTGATGATCCCCTACTTCATGGTGGTCTTCTTCAACGACAACCCGCTCGTGCTCGCGATCATGTCGTACGTTCCGTTCTCGGCCCCGGTCGGCATGCCGGTGCGCATCTTCCTCGGCCAGGCCGAATGGTGGGAGCCGGTGCTCTCGCTCGTGGTGCTGGCGCTGTCGACGATGGTCGTGATTCTGATCGGGTCGCGCATCTATTCCAACGCGCTGTTACGCATGGGCGCCAGAGTCTCGCTGCGCGAGGCCCTGCACAAATAGGCAGGTGGGGCGGCGTACAGCCGAATGCGGGAGGATGGATGGGTGACCCAACTCCATGACCTGACCTCACGCGGTTTCGCCTCCGACAACTATTCGGGAATTCATCCGCAAATTCTGGAGGCGATTGTCTCGGCTAACGGCGCCCACCAGATCGCCTACGGCGAAGACGTCTACACGACTCGGTTGCAGGAGGTCTTCGCCCAGCAGTTCGGCGCCGGCGTCGAAGCGTTCCCGGTGTTCAACGGCACCGGTGCCAACGTCACCGGGCTGCAGTCCATGTTGCCGCGCTGGGGCGCCGTGATCTGTTCGGCCACCGCGCACATCCACAATGATGAGGGCGGCGCCCCCGAACATGTCGGCGGCTTCAAACTGCTGCCGGTCGTGACCCCCGACGGCAAGCTCACCCCCGAACTCATCGATCAGGAGGCCTGGGGCTGGGGCGATGAACACCGCGCACAGCCACTCGTCGTGGCCATCACGCAGACCACCGAGCTCGGCACCGCGTACACGGTCGACGAGGTGCGCGCCATCGCCGACCACGCCCACTCCAAGGGCATGACGCTGCACATGGACGGTGCACGCATCTCCAACGCGGCCGCGAGCCTCGGGGCACCGCTCCGGGCTTTCACCCGCGACGCCGGTGTCGACGTACTCAGCTTCGGCGGCACCAAAAACGGCATGATGCTCGGCGAGTGCATCGTGGTGCTGAACCCGGCGGCATCCACTGGTTTGAAGTTTCTGCGCAAGTCGAACATGCAGCTCTCCAGCAAAATGCGATTCGTCTCGGCGCAGCTCATCGCACTGCTCGACGGCGACCTGTGGCTGCGAAATGCCACCCACGCCAATGCGATGGCCGCCCGGCTGCGGGGAGCGCTGGAAAGCGAGCTGGCCAAGGGCACGATCACCGGCCTGAATTTCAGCCAGGCCACCCAGGCCAACGCCATCTTCGCCACCCTGCCCGCCGGCGTCGCCGACCGCTTGCGCGATTCGTTTCGGTTCTACGACTGGGACGCCTCGAAAAATGAGGTGCGCTGGATGTGCGGCTTTGATACCACCGAAGACGACATCGACCAGTTCGTCGCCGCAATCACCAAGGAGCTGTCATGACCTTCAAGGACCAGCCCTGGCTCGCCTCCTACGCGCCCGGCGTTCCCGCTACTATCGCGGAGATCACCGAGACCCTCACCGACATGATGGAGACCTCGGCCGAACAGTTCGCACCGAACATCGCCCTGGACTTCTTCGGAGCGACCACCAGCTACGCCGAACTCGGCGACCAGATCTCCCGCGCCGCCAACGGCCTGCGCAAACTCGGGGTGACCCCGGGCGACCGCGTTGCGCTCGTCTTACCGAACTGCCCGCAGCACGTCGTCGCGTTCTACGCGGTGCTGCGCCTCGGCGCCATCGTGGTCGAGCACAATCCGCTCTACACCGACCGGGAACTGCGGCACCAGTTCGAGGACCACGGCGCGCGCGTCGCGATCGTCTGGGACAAGGTCTACGAAGCCGTGCGCGCCTTCCCCAAAGACATGGGGGTAGCGGATGTCGTCACCATCGACCTCACCCGCGCCATGCCGTTCGCGAAACGGCTGGCCCTCACACTGCCGATCAGGAAGGCTCGCGACGCCCGAGCCTCCCTCACCGCCGGACCGGGAAGGGGTGCCATCAGTTGGGAGTCCATCGTTGGCGGCCGCAAGCTGCACCACTCGCATCAGCGCCCCCTGCTCACCGACACCGCCGTGCTTCAGTACACGAGCGGTACGACCGGCACACCGAAGGGCGCCATCCTCAGCCATTACAACCTGCGCGCCAACGCTGCACAGGGCTCCGCCTGGGTAGCGGGCCTGCGTCCCGGCGATGAAACGGTCTACGGCGTTCTGCCCATGTTCCACGCCTACGGGCTCACGCTCTGCCTCACCTTCGCCATGAGCATCGGCGCCCGTCTCGTGCTGTTCCCCAAGTTCGACGAGAAACTCGTGCTCGATGCCGCGAGGCACGCCCCACCCACCTTCCTGCCCGCGGTACCTCCGATCTACGACCGCTTGGTCACGGCAGCGGCGAAGAAAAAGGTGAGCCTCGACGGCATCCGCTTTGCCATTTCTGGGGCGATGAACCTGCCGGTCTCGATTGTGGAACGCTGGGAGAAGGCAACCGGAGGGCTGCTGGTCGAGGGCTACGGCATGACCGAAGCTTCACCGATCGTGGCCGGCAACCCGATCGGGCCGAGCCGTCGGCCCGGAACCGTCGGTGTGCCGTTTCCGAGCACCGACATTCGCGTGGTCGACCCGGAAGACCCCACAATCGAGCGCGGATTCGAGCAGGAGGGCGAGCTGCTCGTACACGGACCGCAGGTGTTCTCCGGCTACTGGGATCGCCCGACCGAAACCGCGCAGGTGCTGTTGCCCGGCGGCTGGCTGCGCACCGGCGACATTGTGCGCGTCTCCGCCGACGGTTTCATCACCGTCGTCGACCGCATGAAGGAACTCATCATCACCGGCGGTTTCAACGTATCGCCGTCCGAGGTCGAGGAAGCGTTACTCTCACACCCCGACATTAAGGACGCTGCCGCGGTCGGCCTGCCGAGCGCGAACGGCGGCGAAGACGTGGTGGCCGTCGTGGTGCTCACGCCCGGCGCCGAACTCGACGTTAACGCGGTGCGGGAGTACTGCCGCACGCGGTTGTCGGCCTATAAGGTTCCGCGCCGCATCGTCGAGGTCGACGACCTGCCACGCAGCCTGCTCGGCAAGGTGCTGCGCCGCGAGGTACGCAATCGGCTGCAGGGCAAATAGAACGACGAGTGAGTCCAAGATATTGACGGCGCTTCACCGCACCGTTCACAATGGATGCCCGGCCTGGCTCTCCGCGAGCTGCGCGCGGAGAGGCGTGCCCCGGCACGGTTGCGGTCAAGCTGTGCCACGAAGACGCCCACCCGGGTGGATGCGCACTGCGGCGGAAGTGAAATCGTGCGCGCTGGCAGCGAACTGGCTGCGGTGATCTGGCTGCAGTGATCTGACTGCAGTAATCGATCTGGGGTTCGCGATACGGTCGCTATTTGTTCCAGTTGGGTTTCTCGGTGGGGGTGGCTGCGCGGTTCTGGCCGGCGGGGCGCCAGGTTTGGGTGGGGTCGAAGAGGAGGGGGCCGCGGATCCAGGGTCGGCCGTTTCGCATTTGGATGTTCCAGCCGGAGGTGTCGATGCTGGAGTGGGTGGCGTTGCAGATGAGGACGGCGTTTCCGATGTCGGTGGGGCCGCCTTGGTTCCACGGGATGACGTGGTGGGCTTGGGTGTGTTGGGGTGGCACGGTGCAGCCGGGGATGACACAGCCGCCGTCGCGGGCGGCGAGGGCTCTTCGTTGTTGGGTGGTGAAGAACCGGTTGCTGGTGCCGAGGTTGAGAATCGTGCCGGTGTGGCCGAACAACACGGGTTGGTAGCCGCCGGCGCAGATCAACTCCTCGACCTGCTGGGGGGTGAGGGGCCCGTCGATACCGTCGATCCAGCCGGCTCCGCGCCCGGCGAGGAGATCGTTGATATTGATGTGCACGAGCACCGTGGGGGCGGCGCCGCCCATGGTCGGGGTGCTGGGGTGTCGTGCGGCGGCTTCGAACACGGCGCGGAGGATGCCGGCTCGTTTCTCGCTGATCGAGCGGGAGTCATCGGGGTGCTGCGGACAGGGACCGCCCGGGTCGGGTGGGATACTCTCGTCAGCTCCAGCTCCAGCTCCAGCTCCGGGTCTGGCTTCCGCTTTGGCTTCACCATCAGCTCCGACTCCGACTCCGAGGTCAGTCTCGGTCTCCGCCTGAGTCACCTCCTCGGCCGCCGCCTTGTTCTCGTTCTCGCCAGTGGCAGGCCCCTCGTTGGCATTGTCATCGTCGTTGCTCTCGTTGCCGTCGTTGCCGTCAGCTTGATCGGCGTCGGTCGGTTCGGTTTCATGGAATGCGACCCTGGCACGCGGGGTGGCGGCGCGCGCAGTGCCGGTAGTGGCATCCCGAGGGGTTGCGGAAGTGGCACCAGGCACTGGGGTGGCGTCGGATTGGGTCGTGCCGGCCGCGCCGGGCACGGGATTGACCGCCGCAGCGGAAAGATACGCGTCGAAGACGTTGCCGATGATGGCGCGGTCGAGGGTGGTGAACCAGCCGTTGAGGCTGTAGCCGCCGTTGCTGAGGCCGCCGAAGGTGAGCCAGCTGCGCCGCTCCGTGGGGGTGTCGCCGGGCGCGGATCCGTCGGGGGCGAGGCGTGCCTGCCAC